>NZ_JBGONI010000019.1:34798-85596 GCF_041439035.1 Vibrio sp. 1F263
AGAGCCAGAGCCAGAGCCAGAGCCAGAGCCAGAGCCAGAGCCAGAGCCAGAGCCACAATTAACGACAAGTCATTATTCAAGCTACGCCGAAATACGCGCTGCAGAATTTGAAGTGCCGAATCTTGAGGATGTTCAGAAACTTCTGAGTCGTTTAGAAGCGACTAATGTTGTCGATGAGCTGAATCTAGATGAGTTGATGGATCGGAACACACAGCAAATTGCTCAGCAGGCAGACATGCAAATGTTTGACGCTGCAGTAGAGTCTGTTCAAGTGTCTGTAGATCCTGAAATTCAAGATTGGGATCTTCCAGAACCTGATTTATCAATTGCTGTAGAGCCACCTGTTGAATCGCAGCAAATTGAAGAGTTACAAGCTGAATCGCTGGAGACGGAGCAAGTAGAAGTTAAGGCTACTGAACCCGATCTTGAATCTCCTCAAATTGAGCCATTTACCGAACTTGAAACTCAAGCTGGTGGAGCCGGTCAGTTTACATCATGGGAAACGACGGCTAGAACTGAAGATTTTCAAGTGCTGTATTTTGATGTGAACGGTGTGACGTTTGCTGTGCCACTTGATGAGCTCGGGGGTATTCATCGCCTTGAAGAGTTAAGTCATATTATTGGCAAACCTGCTTGGTATTTGGGGTTGCAAACTAATCGAGATAGTAAGCTAGACGTGGTTGATACCGCCAAATGGGTGATGCCTGAAAAGCTATTATGTGATGATTATAAAGAAAATTATCAATATATAGTCATGCTTGGCGAAAGCTTGTGGGGGCTTGCGAGCACAGAGCTTAAAGGTACCGAGCTGCTTAATACAGATAAAGTACGCTGGCGAGAAACGGCAGGGAAACGGCCATGGCTCGCTGGTATGGTAAAAGAAAAAATGTGTGCTTTGATCCATGTTGAAGCATTAACCGCCATGCTAAATGCAGGGCTAGACGTAAAAGCATTGGGCTAGTACTACGATTGGTACAATATAAGCATCAAGTTAACAACAGTGGTCGGTAACGACGGCAAGAGGATTATCTATGTCTCATATGAGTGAAGTTGAAGTAAGAAAAGATCAAACAAATGATGAAGTACTTCAATGGGTGACATTTCAACTAGAAGAAGAAACTTACGGCATCAATGTAATGCAAGTACGTGAAGTATTGCGTTACAGCGAGATTGCTCCAGTACCGGGTGCTCCAGACTACGTTTTAGGTATTATCAACCTGCGTGGTAACGTTGTTACTGTTATTGACACTCGTTCTCGTTTTGGTTTGATGCAAGGTGAAATCACTGATAACACACGCATTATTGTTATTGAGTCTGAGCGTCAAGTTATTGGCATTTTAGTAGATAGCGTTGCTGAAGTTGTTTACCTGCGTTCTTCTGAAATCGACACGACACCAAGTGTTGGTACTGATGAAAGTGCTAAGTTCATCCAAGGTGTTAGTAACCGTGATGGCAAGCTTCTTATCTTAGTCGATCTGAACAAGCTGTTAAGTGAAGACGAATGGGATGAGATGGCTCACCTGTAATGTTTGAAGCGCTTCCTTTAAACCCTATTGCTCTGATAGTCGGAGTTGGGGTTTTTACGTTATTCATCGTGATTTTGATTAGCAAAGTAAAAAGTGCAATTCAAAAGCAGATCGATACGTCACGCCTGCAAGTTCGTAACTTGGACAAAGAGCTTCAAAAATCGAGTAAGCAATTACTTGAAGTTCGCTCTGTTGTGGTTGGCCTTGGTCAGAAAGTGACGGAACAGCAAGATCTGATAAAACACTTGAATGAACGTATTGTTGAGTTGGAACATGCGGACACCGATGGGCGTTTGTATACACGTGCAACTAAAATGGTTCAGCTTGGTGCTGGGATAAACGAACTGATCGAAGAGTGTGAATTACCTAAGGCAGAAGCTGAGCTGATGATGTCTCTGCAGAATAAGCTCGCAGGTAAGGAAAAAATCCCTTCGTTAAGAAGTAACCCTTCATCGTATGATGAACAACCTGCATCCTCTCGTGATCGCAGAGACCCGACTCGACGTCGTTAAATTTAGCGCTTACTGCGTAATGAGCAATTGATGTTCATCACGCACACCTCTTAAAAGAAGCTTCGGCTTCTTTTTTTGTGCCTGTTATACCTATATAGAACGATGTTTATAAGTATTTGTATCTAATGCAATATCTTGTTTGTTGATGAAAATGTGTAAATTGTGATGCGGTGGTAACAGTTTCTTACGGAGTTTGTTCTTTCGAAAACGCCTAGTCCTGTTTTGTCACCTTATTGGTGTGCTACTATAGCCCTCTCATTACTCGACTAAATTTACCTATGCTAGAAGTCTCAAATTTAACTGCTATTCGTGACGACAGGGTTCTGTTTGAATCGTTGTCTTTTCAATTGAAACCCGGTGAGCTGGTTCAAGTTGAAGGTCGTAACGGTACTGGGAAAACGACACTCCTTAGGATTATCACCGGCTTAGGTGATCGTGATGAAGGCACTATCTCTTGGGATGGTGAGTCCATTGAAACGAGTCGAGATGTGTATCACCAAAATTTGCTTTTTCTTGGTCACCAAACTGGCGTAAAACGCGAGCTTAGTGCCTATGAAAACCTGAGCTTCTATCAATCGATTCACAGCAGTGGAACGAGTAAGGAAGAACTTTACAATGCATTGGCTCAAGTCGGCCTTGCTGGACGAGAAGATGTGCCTGCAGGTCAACTTTCGGCGGGTCAACAGCGCCGTGTAGCATTGGCTCGTCTGTGGTTAAGTAAGCAAATGTTATGGATTCTAGACGAACCGCTGACTGCAATAGACAAGCAGGGTGTTAAGGTTTTGGAGTCTCTTTTTTCTCAGCATGCAGATAACGGTGGCATTGTGTTATTAACCACACACCAAGATATGTTTGCTGATAGCCCGAAACTAAGAAAAATAAAGTTGGGTGAGTAATATGATCTCTTCAATGACAACGATCATCCGACGTGAGCTATTGATCGCATTTCGTCGCCAAGCCGATATCTTTAACCCTCTGTGGTTTTTTATTATTGTCATCACCCTTTTCCCATTGAGTATCGGCCCTGAGCCAAACCTACTTGCACGTATTGCTGCAGGTATTGTTTGGGTAGCGGCTTTGCTTTCTGCATTGCTCTCTTTAGAGCGTTTGTTTCGTGATGATTTTCAAGATGGCGCGCTTGAGCAGATGATGTTGATGCCCATCCCGTTGCAGTTGGTAGTCTTGTCCAAGGTCATAGCGCACTGGTTATTGACAGGGTTACCATTAATATTGATCAGTCCGTTGTTGGCGGTACTGCTGTCCTTGGATTTCGATACTTGGTTATCGGTAGTCTTAACGTTATCGGTCGGTACGCCTGCATTAAGCTTTATTGGTGCGATTGGTGTGGCTTTAACGGTTGGGTTACAAAAAGGTGGTGTGCTGTTAAGTCTGCTTATTTTGCCGTTGTATATCCCAATTCTTATATTTGCTACATCAGCGATTGATGCCGCAGCGTTAGGCGTTGCGTATAACGGACAATTAGCGGTGTTAGGGGCAATGTTAATGGGCGCGATGACGCTCACCCCATTTGCCATCAGTGCAGCACTGAGAGTGAGTGTTAACTAGTTAATGACCTGGTTAAGATTAACTACGCACTCACCAGCACTTTGCATGTTCAAAGTGAACTATTTAAAGCCTTCAAACTCCTAGAGTCACTGAAAGAAGCTGTAAGCCAAATAAATTATAATAATTATAGCTGTGATAGCTGTAAGCAATATGAAGTAAGAGTGAGATTACAACATGTGGAAATGGCTCCATCCCTACGCCAAAGCAGAAACCTCTTATCAGCTTGCTGGTAAACTTCTGCCATGGTTTTCGATCCTAGCGCTATTGTGTCTATCCGCCGGTACTGTATGGGGGCTTGCATTTGCCCCTTCTGATTACCAGCAAGGCGATAGCTTCCGAATTATCTATATCCATGTTCCGTCTGCAATTTGGTCTATGGGTGTATACATGTCGATGGCAATTGCCGCCTTTATCGGTTTGGTATGGCAGGTAAGGCTGTCAGACATGGCTGCGTTGGCTATGGCGCCTATCGGTGCTGTATTTACCTTTATTGCGTTACTAACTGGCGCTGTTTGGGGTAAACCAATGTGGGGTGCTTGGTGGGTTTGGGATGCACGTTTAACCTCAGAGCTGATTCTTCTATTCCTATATTTAGGTGTTATTGCACTGCACCATGCGTTTGATGACCAAAAAACCGCAGCAAAAGCAGCCGGTATTTTGGCCATCGTTGGTGTCATCAACCTACCTATCATTCACTTTTCAGTAGAGTGGTGGAACACACTCCACCAAGGCGCAACAATTACTAAGTTTGATAAGCCTTCTATTTCAAGTGACATGCTATGGCCGCTTCTTCTTAACATCTTCGGTTTTGCCTTTTTCTTTGGTGCTGTGACTATGGTTCGTTTTAGAAACGAAATCATCAGTAAAGAGAGTCACCGTCCATGGGTTCGCAAGCTAGCGGCTAATAAAGCGTAGTAGGGTAGGTAATTATGTATTTTGAATCTCTGAGTGATTTCTTTGCCATGGGTGGCTACGCCTCATATGTATGGAGTGCATTTGGAATCACATTCCTCGCGATGATCATTTTACTGGTCGTAAGCGTTCGTCGTGGTAAGCAATTATTAAATGAAGTACAAGCTAAGATTGACCGTCAAGCTCGTATTGATGCAGCAAAAAATATGGAGAACACTCTATGAACCCAAGACGCAAAAAGAGGCTAGGCATTATCTTAGCGATCTTTTTTGGTATTAGTGCAACTGTTGGATTGATGGTTTATGCACTTAACCAGAACATGGATCTGTTCTACACGCCAACTGAGCTCGTCAACGGCAAAGATGGTAAAAAACCTGAAGTGGGTCAACGCTTACGTATTGGTGGCATGGTTGTAGTCGGCTCTGTAAGCCGTGACAATGAATCATTGCGTGTAAGCTTCGATTTGGCTGATGTAGGCCCTAAAGTGACGATTCTATATGATGGCATCCTTCCTGATCTTTTCCGTGAAGGCCAAGGTATTGTTGCTCAAGGTGTCCTTAAGGATGCAACGACAATTGAAGCGTTTGAGGTGTTGGCAAAGCACGATGAAGAATATATGCCTTCTGAAGTTGCTGAAGCAATGAAGAAAACTCATGAGCCTTTGCAATACACGACTGAACAAAAAGAAGGAAATGCTCAATGATAGCCGAGATCGGCCATTTTGCGATGATCCTGTCTTTGGGACTTGCACTGCTGCTAAGCGTGCTCCCACTGTATGGAGCCGCTCGAAATAACACATTATTGATGAACAGTGCACGACCGCTGTCGTGGGGTATGTTCGGATTCCTAGCGATTTCGTTCTTTATCTTGTGTTACGCGTTCTACACAAATGATTTTACGATTCAATACGTAGCAAGTAACTCGAATAGCCAACTGCCTTGGTACTACCGAATTACCGCGGTTTGGGGGGCTCATGAAGGCTCACTACTGCTTTGGGTTCTAATCCAAGCGGGTTGGACGGTAGCAGTTGCAACGTTTAGTCGTGGTATGCCTCAAGAGTCTGTGGCTCGCGTACTGGCGATTATGGGTTTAATTACTGTCGGCTTCTTGCTGTTCATTATCGTAACGTCTAACCCGTTTTTACGTACATTGCCTTTCTTCCCTGTTGATGGCCGTGACTTGAACCCACTACTGCAAGATCCGGGTTTGATTATTCACCCGCCAATGCTTTACATGGGTTATGTAGGTTTCTCGGTAGCGTTCTCTTTTGCAATCGCTTCTCTAATGAGCGGTCGTTTAGATACGGCATGGGCTCGTTGGTCTCGTCCTTGGACAATCGCTGCTTGGTTATTCCTAACAGTAGGTATCGCACTTGGTTCATGGTGGGCTTACTACGAACTTGGCTGGGGTGGCTGGTGGTTCTGGGATCCAGTAGAAAACGCTTCATTCATGCCTTGGTTAGCTGGTACTGCTCTAATGCACTCACTAGCGGTAACCGAAAAGCGTGGCACATTTAAAGCTTGGACAGTCTTGCTGGCTATCTCTGCATTCTCACTAAGCTTACTAGGTACATTCTTAGTTCGTTCGGGCATCTTGGTATCGGTTCACGCATTCGCGTCGGATCCTGCCCGTGGTATGTTTATTCTAGGTTTCTTAGTGTTCGTTATCGGTGGTTCACTGTTGTTGTTTGCTGTTAAAGGCGCATCGGTTCGTGTACGTGGTAACTTCGATTTGGTTTCTCGTGAAAACGCGCTACTCGGCAACAACATCCTATTGATTGCTGCACTTGTGGTTGTGTTAGTTGGTACCTTGCTGCCATTAGTTCATAAACAGTTAGGCTTGGGCTCGGTATCTATCGGTGCACCATTCTTTGATATGTTGTTCTTCTGGTTAATGATCCCGTTCTCGTTCTTACTTGGTATCGGTCCTCTGATCCGTTGGAAACGTGACAACCTATCTAAGCTCGTTAAACCTATGCTGATCTCAGGTGTATTCTCACTGGGCTTAAGTGCGCTAATGGTTACGATTTTGGCTGACCGTTTCAGCGGTACCGCTTTTGCTGGTTGGGTAATGGCATTCTGGATTATCTTCATGCATGGCTTTGAGCTTCATGAACGTGCGACACACCGTCATACATTCCTGAAAGGCCTGACTAAGCTACCTCGTAGCCACTGGGCGATGATGTGTGGTCACATTGGTTTGGCCGTGACAGTGATTGGTATTGCGATGGTGCAAAACTACAGCATCGAACGTGACGTACGCTTAGCACCAGGTGAAAGCTACCAACTTGAAGAGTACAGCTTCCTGTTTACAGGAGTTCGTGACAAAGATGGCCCTAACTACGATGGTTACATTGCTGACTTTGAAATTACCAAAGAAGGCAAATACATCAACACGCTTCACGCTGAAAAACGTTTCTACACAACCGCTAAGTCGATGATGACAGAAGCGGCGATTGATCGTGGCGTAACGCGCGACCTTTACATCGCAATGGGTGAGCGTTTAGACGACAATAAATCTTGGGCTGTGCGTATCTACTACAAACCATTTGTACGTTGGATCTGGGCTGGTTCTCTGATTATGTCGATTGGTGGTGTTATTGCTATCAGTGACCGTCGTTACCGCTTCCGTAAGCCAACGAAAAAGTCTACTAAAGAGCAGGAGGCATAATTCGAATGAACAAGAAGATTTTATTCATTCCATTGATTGCGTTCATGGTTCTAGCTGGAATCTTTGCGACTCAATTGATGCGTAACCAGTCGGGTGATGACCCGACTAAACTTGAATCGGTATTGATTGGTAAGCCAGTACCTGAGTTCGGTTTAGAAGACTTAGAGCAACCGGGTAAGTTCCATGATCAAGCTATCTTTAAAGGTGAGCCACTGCTTCTAAATGTGTGGGCGACTTGGTGTCCTACTTGTTATGCAGAGCACTCTTACTTGAATAAGTTAGCGGGTCAAGGCGTTAAGATTATTGGCCTTAACTACAAAGATGATCGCAATAAAGCGGTAGGTTGGTTAAAAGAGCTGGGCAATCCATACTTGATCAGCCTGTTCGATGGTAACGGCATGCTAGGTCTTGACCTTGGTGTGTATGGCGCTCCAGAGACTTTCCTCATTGATGCTAACGGCGTAGTTCGTTATCGCCATGTTGGTGACGTGAACCCAACTAACTGGGCATCGACGCTTGAGCCGATGTACCAAGAGTTGTTGGAGGAAGCGAAATGATTAAGAAGACACTGATTGCTCTATTCGCTACATTTGCTATTTCGGCGACTGTTTCTGCTGCGCCTATCGAATTTCATGAATTTGATACCGTTGATCAAGAGCAGCAGTTCAAAGAGCTAAGCAACACGCTGCGTTGCCCTAAATGTCAGAACAACACCATTGGTGATTCGAACGCAGAGCTTGCGGTTGATTTACGCCAAAAAGTGTATGAAATGACAAAAGATGGCAAGTCGAAGCAAGACATCATTGATTACATGATTGCTCGCTACGGTAACTTTGTTACTTACAACCCACCACTCACATTAGCCACATCAATCCTTTGGGTTGGTCCGTTTGCGGTAGTCGTGTTTGGTTTCGGTTTGATCATTTTACGAAGCCGAAAGTCAAAGTCGAAAGCAGTAGAGTCAGATAAAGACTGGGATGCAGACAAAGAAGCTCGTTTAAAAGCGTTACTCGATGAAGAGAACGACGGAGATAAGAAGTAATGACTCTATTTTGGATTTCTACCATTATCCTTTCGCTAGCAGCTATTTTCTTAATTGTTCTGCCCTTCATAAATAAGAAGGCGAACAATGATGAAATGCTTCGCGACGAGTTGAACAAAGCATTCTATAAAGATCGTCTCGTTGAGCTCGAAGTAGAAGCAGAAGAAGGCCTTGTTGATAACCAACAAGAGCTGATCGCTGATTTGAAACAGTCTCTACTTGATGATGTACCTGCGCAGAAAGAGATGAAGAAGACCCAAATCTCAACATTGGGCGTCGTAGTACCATCTATTGTCCTAGTCGTGGTTGTTACATATGGTATGTACTTTCAGTTTGGTGCTCTGGATAAAGTCCAACACTGGCAAGAAGTGAGTTCAAACCTTCCTGAGTTGTCTAAAAAGCTAATGTCATCGGAAGGTGGTGCATTAACGGATGATGAACTAGAAGATTTGACTCTGGCACTTCGTACTCGTCTGCACTATCAACCAAAAGATTCGACAGGTTGGTTACTATTAGGTCGTATTGCATTGGCTAACCGCGACGCGGAAACTGCGAAAGATTCGATGCAAAGAGCTTACAAGCTTGAGCCAAAGAATGAAGATGTTCAGCTAGGTTATGCACAAGCATTGATGCTTTCACCTGATGATGCGGATCAAAACCAAGCTCGTTTAATTTTGAGCCGTTTGATTCAAAACGACTATGTTGATCTTCGTGTGTTCTCGTTGCTAGCGTTTGATGCGTTTGAGCGTCAAGACTACCCAGGTGCTGTTAAGTACTGGAGCATCATGCAACAGATGATTGGTCCACAAGACAGTCGCTATGAAATGTTGTCGCGCAGTATTGAAAGTGCACAGAAGAAAATGGGCAATGCTATGGGCGTTGACCAAGGTAAAACTGTTGCTGTAACGCTTGAATTATCTGGTGATGTGAATGCTGCCCCTAGTTCAGTGTTAGTTGTATCAGTGCACAGAGCTGACGGCTCACCAATGCCGATTGCTGCGGCTCGTTATCCGCTAGGAACTTTCCCTCGTACTGTCGTTCTTGATGATGGCAACAGCATGTTGGAAGGGCAGAAGCTGTCCAGCCTTGAAACTCTAATGGTTAGAGCTAGGCTTGATACAGATGGTAACGTTTCAACTCGAGACGGTGATTGGTACGGTGAAAGTGAAGTGGTTGAACTGGGTGCCCCAGTTACCATTGATATCAATAAGCAATATTAATCATTACTTTGCATAGGTGTTAGCTATTCCGATTTATTAAAAAACGGTATAGACTTACGCAACCAATTGAGGCCAGCGATTGCTGGCCTTTTTTATTATTCCTTATGGAAAAGGTGATATGTCTATCAGTGTTTTAAGACTTTCGAGTTTACTCTTCATCGCAAGCTTAACGGTAGGTTGTTCGAGCGTACCAGATGAAAGCAATGGCGGTGATAATTTCGAAACCTCTGAATATGTCGAAGAGTCCCATCCGAACGACCCTTTTGAAGGTTTCAACCGAGCGATGTGGGATATCAACTACGAGTATCTCGACCCTTATTTGGTTCGACCTGTTTCTCTTGCCTATGTTGACTATACCCCTGTACCAATTCGCTCTGGTATTTCCAATTTTTTAGCCAACTTAGATGAGCCATCAAGTATGCTCAATAATCTCATTATGGGTAATGGTGGGAAAGCGCTTGATCATTTCAATCGTTTTTGGATTAACTCTACCTTTGGTCTTCTTGGTCTGATTGATATTGCTAGCGAAGCGGGGATCACCAAATATGACGAAAAGTCGTTTTCTGATGCGATTGGTCATTATGGGGTAGGGAATGGACCGTATTTTATGCTGCCGGGATATGGCCCTGTGACGACCCGACAAGTAACAGAGCAAGTGGATAGCTTATATGTACCTTTGTCTCTGTTTACCTTTTGGGCAAAGTTAGGGAAGTGGGCCTTTGAAGGTATGGAAACACGTGCTCAGTTGGCCTCGCAAGAAGCCTTATTAGATGACTCTCCAGATCCATATGCTCTGACTCGTGATATTTACATCCAACGTCAAGATTTTAAAGCTGAGATCGAGCCAGAAGAGGTTGATCTTGAGGAGGAAGATTTCATTGATGAGTATCTCGAAGATTACTAAATACAAAGCTTAGATAAGCAGATAAGAAAAAGGCTCGATGTTAATTCAACATCGAGCCTTTTTAATGCTTTCTACTTTTCTACTTTTCTACCTTTCGGTAAGAAGGTAAGTAGGTAATTAGGTAACCAGTCTAGAAGCGGTAGTTAGCTTGGATACCGACTAACCAGATGCTGCCTGTCACTTCGCCTTCGAAGCTACCACCAAAGTAATCTGCTTTTGGATCTTTTTCATGCATTTTCGCGTCTTTCGCTAGAATGTAAGTGAAGCCAGCATCCAGAGTTAGCTGCTCAGACCATTGGTAGCCCGCACCAATACTTAACCAAGTGCGGTCTGTTTCTGGGATCGTCGCAGTACGGTGTTCTTCGCTTACCGCTGAAGTATCGTAGGCAATACCAGAACGCAGTGCTAGTTTAGGTGTCATTTGGTAAGTCGTACCGATTGCAAAACGGTAGTTGTCTTCCCAGTTCTCTTGCTTGATCTCTACGCTTTTCTCGCCAGGGAAATCAGCAACAAGTTCTTTAAAGCTGCTCCAGTTCGTCCAGTTAATACTTGCGTGAACCGCTACAGTGTCTGTCAGCTGGTGGAAGCTAGCAAGTTCAGCTGTTGCCGGAAGAGCGAGGTCCATTGAACCACTTTTGTGTGCTTCTGGTTTTGTTGGGTTGAAACCAAAGCCTTTCGCATAGCCTTCTAAAGTCAGGTCAACTTCTGATTTGTAGGTAAAGCCAAGGCGGTTGTCTTCATTAATGTCCCAAGCGGTACCAACTTGCCAACCCCATGCTGTATCATCACCTTCCATGTATTTCAGAGTTGTTCCCACAGGTAAAGTAGAAGCAGCAGTCGCACCAAAGCTACCTTCAGCCATGATGTAACGTACACCACCACCAATAGAAACACTCTCTAGCACTTGGTATGCAGCATTCAGGTTCAGCTCCATAGTAGTCACACTTGCTTCGTTACCATGGTTTGCACCGCCGAAGTCTTTACCTAGGTCCGTTGCCATACCGTAGTTTGTGCCTGCAGCAAAACCCAACGCAAATTTTTCGTTGTACTTATGAGAAGCATAAAAGTTTGGAATAAAAGCACTGTGCGCGAAGTCACTAGAGTTTGATGCTGTTGTACCACTGCGAGTTGTAGAAGTCCCTTCAATATCAATATTTGGGTCAACGTAGATACCACCAACAGAAACCTGTGTGCCTTCTAGGTAAGTCAGCATAGCAGGGTTACGCCATTGCGCGTCTGCACCGTCAGCCATTGCTGCTTCACCAGCGTAAGCACGGCCTAAGCCTGTTGCTGAGTATTCTGCTAGTTGAAAACCTGCCGCGTTAGTTACGGTAGAAGTCGAAAGTAATCCAACTGCCACTGCAGCAGATAGAAGAGTTTTATTCATTTTCATTATTATGTTCACTGAATCATAAGTATTTAGTGGCGTGATTCTACTTTTAGAGTTATTACTTTAAAAATGAAATTCGAATAAAACAGTGTTTTAGGGATTAAATGAGCAAATGTGTTTAATTATTAGAGAAATCATCTAAATGTTTCGGCTGTGTTGCGAAGTTTGAGCGTACACCTGTAGCTGTATATTTGCTCTGCAGGCTACAGTTGTAAGCTTAAATTTAGGTTGGTCAGTGGTTTAGGAAAACAAAAAAGGGTCGCACAATGCGACCCTTTGGGATTATAGCTAACTTTATATTAGAAGCTGCGGCTGTACTGAAGACCTAATAGGATTGCATCAGCATGTGTCGTCGCTGTTAGTGGTGTACCTGAAGAGGTTTCTGAAACCTTCACATCGTCACCTAACAAGTATGTAAAGCCGAAGTCTACGTTTGAAGCGGTATCAATGTGGTAAGTGAAACCAGCAGAGAACCACTGACGGTCTGAATCCGGAACAGAGATAGATGTCAGTTCGTCTTGCGCACTGGTGTCATACATGTAACCGGTACGTAGTGTCCACGTATCGTTTAGGTAGTAAGTACCACCAATTGCGTAGTGCCAACCATCTTGCCATTTGTATTCTTTATTGTAGCTACCATTTGCCCCACCAACTGGTGATGTTGCTAGATCTAAGTTTCTAAATTCGATCTGGTCGAAGTCACCCCAGCCGATCCATTGTACAGAGTAGTGAACTGCGAACTTAGTATCTTCAATTTTGTGGAAACCAGAGAATTCAGCGATGTCTGGTAGTGGTAGCGTGATTTCTTGGCCCTTGTCATCTTTAGCGGTGATTTCAGGGCTATAACGGTACGCTATACCAAAACGGTTGTTTTCATCTAGCTCATAAACAGTACCAACGTTAAAGCCAACAGCCCAACCATCAGCTTTGTCGACGTTTAATAAAGAGGTGCCTGCCGGTGGAATTCCCTTAGATGGATTTCCTTTACCAAAACCAGCACCAGCGGTACGTTTCATCGTACCTTGACCATAAATAAGGTCTAAACCTGCACCGAAGCTCCATTGGTCGTCTAGTCGGTAAGAACCTGCAAGACCAAAGTTGACGCTCTTAACATCCGTTAAGCCACCGTATTCAGCTGCCGGGTAGTTGTCGTCAAACTCTGTTTTAGTACCGAAGTTTGAGTAGGCATTGATACCCCAAGCAAATTTATCATTTACTGGAACGATTAAGTGGATGTTAGGCGCGATAGATGTATCACCTACATCATCAGTATTATTTACTGGCACTTGACCACCAACGTAGTTAACGTCGTTGACTTCAATCATTGAAGTGATGCTTTCAAAACCAAGAGATAGCTCAGTTTTATCAAATAGTGCCATTGCTGCAGGGTTACGTGCCATTACTGACGCGTTATCTGCGATTACTGCATCACCAGCAAAAGCACGGCCGATGCCGGTTGCTGATTGTGCGTTAAGTTGGAAACCTGCTGCCATCGCTTGCGAAGATGCCAGTGTGATTGTTACTGCTAAAAGAGACTTTTTAAACAGACGCGTGTTGTTGGTAGTCATTCATTTATTCCTTTATATATCCGCCTCTACAGGGCGATTAATTTGAGCAATTGCTCAATGTTGGCTGATCCTATTCGGAAGTATACGATATACAAATCCGACCATTGGAAATTTTGAGGGTAAAATTATGGAAATGACGCCTATCTGGCACGAAAATGGAGAGAAATGCTGTTTTTTAGAGTTTTAACTCTAGAGGTATTGGTGTGGTGAATGGCTTTGCGATTTATTGATAAGTAAAGCCCAGCAATATCAGTGATATACTTGCTGGGCCTTTTGTTACGGGGCTTTGAGAGCAAATTAGCTCATTGGTTTGATCATTTTTGTCAGCTTTTCGGCGATTTTAGAGACATCCTCGCCATCTTCCCCTACAAGGATCAAACTGCTGCCATCGATCGGTGTTACCGAGCCTGACATGCCTTTTTCATCAAAGTCGATAGACTTGTCAGTCGGAATGCCAGTTAAAAACAGCGTGACTTTGCCTTTTTCGCCTTGGAAAACCATGTGCATTGCGTTGGATTTGCCAAAACCACAGTGGTTCAGGTAATAGACGTGGTAAGGGAAGGCTTCATCAAACTGAAAAGCAAACGGGTTCATTTTTGCGTTGATTTGTTGAGATGATACATTTTCATCAAGTGCACTAACGAAGCTCTTTTCATCAACAACATGTTTCATTGCAGTATCCGCCAAGCTTGCTTGAGCTGGAGATACCAACGCGTTGCCCCAGTTGACTTGACCAACCAATAAACCTGCAACGAATGCCACAGAAGCAGCCATTGCCATCGCTCGTCGAGCAAACGTAGGCCTTACTACTTTGCTCTCTTCGCTTGAGGTCTGATTGAATAGGATACGATCTGCCAGATCGTCTGGCACATCCACATTCAATGCTGAATGGATTTGCTTATCAAGTGATAGTACATCGTCTAAGAAATTACTATTGGCTTCACTATTCGCTGCTGCATCAATAATGTCTTGTGTACGTTGCTTAGGTTCCGACAATACACGACGACGAAATTCCAAATCATCCATTATGTTGCCCCCTTTCTGCCTCTTCTGTATCCAGCATCTCTTTCAACTGATTTCGAGCTCTGAATAAACGTGTCATCACCGTATTTTTGTTAAGATCGAGAATATCGGCGATCTCATCACCACTAAAACCACCAATCACTTGTAAGAAGAGGGGTTCACGGTATTCGATTTCAAGTTTCATGATCTGCGCTTGCAACCATTGGTGTTGATGATGTGGGTCATCACTGATGCTAGCATCGTTACCATGATCGTCGATATCAACCAGATCAAATTGTTTGCGTTCAAAACGTCGAGCATTCTCGCGGCGCAAGATAGTAATCAGCCATGACTTTGCGGCTTTTTCATCTTGTAGGCTATCGAGTGACTTCCATGCACGAAGGCAAGTTTCTTGAACTAAATCTTCGGCAATGCTTTTGTCTTTGCATAGCCAATAGGCATAGCGAAAGAGGTCACGATGATAGGCGCGCACGAGTGCTTCGTATTTTCTTTGTTTGTCCATATCAGAGTTGACCGGACGCTTGGCTGTTTTCTTTCCAAACATTTTTATTATTGACACACGAGCCTCCATAATTGCTCTGCGTATAGCTGTCTTCTATACGTTGTGCTTCGTTATATATGCTGTTTCGTTTTTAGGGCTAACGTCGGCAGGAAGTCGTAAAATCACATTAAAATTGATCTACTTCAAAATTTAAGCCCTCGAAAACGCTATAGTACACCTTGTCGTCTAGTTAGTCATTCGTGGCTAGCATGTTGAGCAAGACGACACTTCCTTTTGAAGGCTGACTTTACTTTCTCCTAATCAGGAAACTGATTATTTCAATTGGCGTTAAGTTAATTGCTTTATATACATTCCGACCACACAGTTTTGTGTGGTTTTTTTTTGCCTTAAGAAAAACATCCCTTACATAGCGATAACAGCTTTGCTTGCAATAGTTTAGTATCTTACGACAACCTTTCCCTCAAAAAAGTTCGCCTGAATGTTCAGTTAGATTTTCAAGCAGTGGGATACTCGTATCACGTTTATTTAAACGCCTGTTTGATTTAATTAACAACTTGTTTACAATGCTTCAGGTCAGACCTCTTAACCTTAAGGAGAAACCATGGGCAAACAGGAAGTCAAAACGCGTTCTGGAGAACGTGTTGCCGTTGTCGCTGGACTACGAACCCCATTCGCTCGTCAGAGCACAGAATTTAGCCAAGTGCCTGCGGTTGACCTAGGCAAAATGGTGGTGAGCGAAATGCTTGCAAGAACTGATGTCGATCCTGCGCTTATCGAACAAGTCGTGTTCGGCCAAGTAGTGCAAATGCCAGAAGCACCGAACATTGCACGTGAAATCGTGTTGGGTACAGGTATGGACATTAATACTGATGCCTACAGTGTGACGCGAGCATGTGCGACTAGCTTCCAAGCTGCAGTCAACGTGACCGAGAGCATTATGGCTGGCACGATTGATGTTGGTATTGCGGGCGGCGCGGATTCTTCTTCTGTATTGCCAATCGGTGTTTCGAAAAAGTTAGCGGCGAATTTATTAGCACTGAGTAAAACGAAAACCATAGGTCAAAAACTGAAGATTCTTAAAACATTTTCAGTCAAAGATTTGATGCCAGTACCACCAGCAGTCGCAGAATACTCGACAGGTTTGTCTATGGGACAAACTGCTGAGCAGATGGCTAAGACACATAGTATTACTCGCGAAGCTCAAGATGCACTTGCTCACCGTTCTCACTCTTTGGCTTCTCAAGCATGGAAAGAAGGCAAGATTAAAGACGAAGTGATGACGGCATTCCCCGCGCCTTATAAAAAGTACTTAGCAGAAGACAACAACATTCGCCACGACTCGACGGTTGAAGGTTACGCTAAATTGCGCCCTGCATTCGACAGACAATACGGCAGTGTAACGGCAGCCAATGCCACGCCTCTCACCGATGGCGGTGCCGCAGTGATGTTGATGCGCGAAGGAAAAGCGAAAGAGCTAGGCTTAGAAGTGCTTGGTTACATTCGTGGTTACGCGTTCTCAGCGATTGGTGTTGAAACGGATATGCTGATGGGGCCGACGTACGCGACCTCTCAAGTATTGAAGAACACAGGACTAGAATTATCAGACCTAACACTTATCGAGATGCATGAAGCGTTTGCAGCTCAAGTTCTGGCTAACGTCAAAATGTTCGCAAGCGATGAATTTGCTCAGAAGAATCTTGGCCGTGACAAAGCGATCGGTGAGATTGATATGGAGAAGTTCAACGTGTTGGGTAGCTCAATTGCTTACGGACACCCGTTTGCAGCGACTGGCGCGCGTATGATGACTCAGACACTGCGTGAACTTAAACGTCGTGGTGGTGGCCTAGCATTGAATACTGCTTGTGCGGCTGGTGGCTTAGGTGCAGCAATGATCTTGGAGGTGGAATAATGTCTACGACTCTTGATGTGAAAAAAGAAAAGAAAGCAGTCAAAAAAACGGATTCAAAGCCAGTGACTGTATCTAAAAGTGATAAGACGGTTTCAAACGATGAAGCCGTAAAACCGGCGACCGCGTTTTCTTTAACTATCGATGACCAAGATATTGCATGGCTTGCGATCGATGTACCAAACGAAAAAATGAACACGCTACAAGCGGCGTTTGCCGAAGAAATGAAAGCAATCTTCGAGCAGTTGAAGGAAAAGCAAAGCCGAGTTAAAGGCTTAATCGTTCATTCATTGAAGCCAGATAATTTTATTGCTGGCGCTGATGTTCGAATGCTTGATGCCTGCAAAACGGCTGATGAAGCACAATCTCTCGCTCGTCAGGGGCAAGAGATGTTCCAAGCGCTTTCTGATTTACCTTATCCTGTTGTCGCAGCGATTCACGGCCCATGTTTAGGTGGTGGCTTAGAGCTGGCACTATCGTGTGATTACCGCGTATGTACAGACTCAGACAAGACTCGTCTTGGCTTGCCAGAAGTTCAGCTTGGTCTGTTACCCGGCTCTGGTGGTACGCAACGTCTTCCTCGTCTTATCGGTTTACTGCCTTCTCTTGACCTTATTCTTACGGGTAAGCAACTGCGCGCTAAAAAAGCGAAATCGCTAGGTGTCGTGGATGCTTGTGTGCCAGAAACTATCTTGCTGGAAGTTGCTAAGAGCTTTGTTGAAAAGAACTCAGGCGGGAAAAAAGGTAAGCGCTTGGCGTCTAAAAGCCAAGCTTCGGCCAAAGAAAAACTAATTTCACGTACGGGTCTTGGTCGCAAGGTTATTTTTGAACAGGCTTCAAAGAAGACCAATCAGAAAACACGCGGCAATTACCCAGCCGCTGATGCGATTCTTGATGTGATTCGTTATGGCTTAGAGAACGGCTTTGATAAAGGTCTTCAGTACGAAGCGAAGCGTTTCTCTGAATTGGTGATGACCGCAGAATCCAAAGCCCTTCGTTCGATTTTCTTTGCAACGACTGAAATGAAAAAAGAGCACGGCGCAGACGCAGAACCGAAAGCGGTTAAGCGTGTTGGTGTATTGGGCGGTGGTCTTATGGGCGCTGGTATCAGCCACGTCAGTGTTGCTAAAGCGAAAGTCCCGGTTCGTATTAAAGATGTGTCTAATGAAGGTGTGCTCAATGCGCTTAACTACAACTACAAGTTGTTCGATAAGCAGCGTAAACGTCGTATTCTGAGCCGAGCTGGCCTTGAAAGTAAGATGCTTCAGCTTTCTGGTGGCATCGACTTTACAAGCTTTAACCATACTGATGTTGTGATTGAAGCGGTATTTGAAGATCTCGACCTTAAGCAATCAATGGTTGCAGACATTGAAGCCAATGCCAAGTCAGAGACTATCTTTGCGACGAATACATCTTCATTGCCAATCCACAAAATTGCAGAGAAGGCGCAGCGACCAGAAAACGTGGTCGGTCTTCACTACTTCAGCCCGGCAGAAAAAATGCCACTAGTAGAAGTCATCCCTCATGAAACAACGTCAGAAGAGACGATTTCGACGGTGGTTGCATTAGCGAAGAAGCAAGGTAAAACGCCGATTGTTGTTAAAGACACGGCAGGTTTCTACGTGAACCGTATCCTTGCTCCGTACATGAATGAAGCGGCGCATCTGTTATTGGCAAATGAGCCGATTGAAAAGCTCGACAGCACATTGTTGGATTTCGGTTTCCCGGTAGGCCCAATTACTTTGTTAGACGAGGTGGGTGTTGATATCGGTGCGAAGATCATCCCGATTCTGGTCAATGAATTAGGCGAACGTTTCCAAGGCCCTGATGTGTTCGACATTCTTTTGAATGACAACCGTAAAGGCCGTAAGACAGGCAAAGGTTTCTACACTTACAAAGGTAAAAAGAAGGAAGTCGATAAGTCAGTTTACAAGCTGCTTAAGCTGCAACCTGAACCTAAGCTAAGCGACAACGATATCGCAATGCGCTGTGTACTGCCTATGCTCAACGAAGCGGTTCGTTGTTTGGATGATGGCATTATCCGTAGCCCGCGAGATGGCGATATTGGTGCTATTTTCGGTATCGGCTTCCCGCCATTCCTAGGTGGTCCGTTCCGTTATATGGATCAACTCGGTATTAAGTCACTGGTAGAGATGATGAACGATTTCGCTAAAAAGTACGGTGATCGTTTCGCGCCATGTGATGGCCTACTGACACGTGCAGGGTTGGATGAGTCTTTCTACAAGTAACTCTTTCTATTAGTAACTTTCTAGCACTTTGATTATAAAGCCCGTATCAAGCAATTGATGCGGGCTTCATTTTTATGGGAGTATGCAAAAGAAGGAGATTCCCGACTCAGTCGTTTCTCCTTTTTTGGAATGACGATTGAGATGTAACAAGTAAGCTATTGTGTTGATTCGGAAGGTGGTCAACACACCTCAATCAAAACTACCGTCATCTCCTAAAGCGACGAAGGAGCGTAATAGGAGATCTGCTCTTGTGCCGCATTCAATAAAAAAGGTTGATGCTTTCACATCAACCTTCTGATCTTTTTACTAACAACGACTAACCAAGCTCACAGTCTTTAGGACGCAACTGAAACTCATCAATTGAGCCTATCTCAACACCTACCGACAACTTCTCTTCTTCATTATGAGCGTTGCCGTGCGCATGCATAATCAGACGATTCGCTGTACGAGGTTTAAGTTGGCTAACCACAAAGCGCATCATGTCTGAGCGAGTTAGACCTTTGAGCTCTTCTAAGACACGCTCTCTCTGATTGAATTCCAAATCCTTATTGCCTATCGCAACCCATAAGCGTTGAGCACGACCACGCAAGGTGGTATCTGGCGTTGAAATTTGATTCCAAAGACCGCGTTTACTGCTGTGCCATTGATAGTCGTTAAGCTCTAGCAATACCATGTAAAAGGCATTGAGGAACTCGTCTATGGAAGCCAACAGATCTGCTGGGGCTGCATTAGGCGATTGCACATACAACACAATACCTGGGTGTCGGTTCAACGGCATATTACCAGTGCCAACCATATAGCCTAGCTGCTGCTTAGTACGAATCTCGTGGAAGAAAGTGGCTGACATCAAGTGGTTTGCCAATGAATACAGTGCAATATTTGTAGGTGATATATCTGAACATTGGTAGTAAACCACGATGGCTGAATCATCTTGATTACAGACCACTTCGCGTTGGAAACTACCATTATCACCCAGCATGATTAAAGGGCGTAGTGACTCTTCGTAAGACTGATCTTGAACACGCAATGCATCTTTTAGCGTTTCAGCCATCTTGTTCGCATCGGCTTTTTTCCAGTCACCATACACAAACATTTCGACATGCAGTTCAGCCAAAATAGCTTGAACAAAAGAAGAAAGCTCGTCGACTTCTATTGTTTCCAGCGCTTCAATTAAAACGGAATAGGGCGGGTTATTTGGCTGTAAGATTCCCGTCATCGCATTGAATAGCTGAGAAATAGGACGGTCTTGCGATGCGTTATTCCAGTTTCTGAGCAATTGATGCTTAATCGTTTCGAATCGTGTTGAACTAAAGTCGCGTGCTTGGAAACGTTCAAGAATCATATTGAGCAGCTGTGGCTGTTTCTCGCTAAATCCAGACAGAGTAAGTGTGACACCACCTTGATGGGTATACATGTTGTAGCCCATGCCAGCAATCTCAGCTTGATACGTATCTTTTTCAAGCGAGTCTAAGAACATTTCTACACACAAGCGCGTTTTAACGATGTTTCTCGGGGTGGCAACTGAGTGTGGGCTATCTATAGCGATATATACCACACCTTTTGGCACTCGAAATTGATGGTCTTGAAGGTGCCATAACTTAAAGCCGTCCAGCTCTTCTAACAGTTGTGGGTGCTTAGCGTCACCTTCGAGTTCAGCAGGGTCTAAGTCGTAGCAAATAAATGGGTTTTTGCTTGGGAGCTCAAACTGCCAGCCGGGGTTAATGCATGTAAAGCATTGAACTTGCTCAGCGCTAAATGGTGTGAGCGAATAGGGCGTAAAGTACCATTTCGCTTCTCTGTCATATTCGAACCCTTGAGCAACAATGGTGACCCGCATGTTGTCGACGGTTAAGTAAGGAAGCAGAGAACGTTGTAACTCTTCGTCGAAATGCGACATTTTGTAATCGCCATACACCACATCTTGCTCTTGGTAATGCTGCATGTTGATAACGAGATGGCTGACGACATCAAGTGGTCTTGAGGGCTCTTGAAAGCGGAAGGCTGATTCCAGAACAGCCCGTTTTTCGAGGTAACGCCACTCTTCAATACCTTGTTGTTCAATCAACTTAATGTACTGGAACACCGCTTGGATGATGTTATCGGTTTTGGTTAAACCTTCGATGGTTAATGAGCAACTGACTGTGAAATCACGATAGTTACTGCCACTTGCGCCGCCACCTGCGGAGAGGGAAGTAATCCAGCCTTTCTCTTTGAGTTGCATCATCAAACTGCCTTCGCCTTCGTAACCGATAAGGTGTGCAAAGAACGATAATGGTTTAATACCGTAGTGTTCATCCATGCTTGGCATTGGGAAGGTTAAGATAAGTTTGCGCACTTCTTTGATCGGTTTAACGTGTACTTGTACCCCCGTGCTTAATTCGCCAACAATCGGTACTTCAACCTTCTTGCCTTGTAGTTGGTGGTTGGTAATCGAGCTAAAACGCTCCTCAACCCAACTTTGCATCTCGTCTAATGATTGATTACCAGACAGCGTCAGTGTCATTAAGTCTGAAGAGTACTGCTGCTGGTGGAAAGCCAAGATCTCTTGTCGAATCGTCTCGCCGTTTCGGTCACCCAACGTATCGATATTACCGACAGAAAACTTCGAGAATGGGTGACAGTGATTTACCAATTCTTTGGTCACTTGGTACAAGCGTCGCGAGTCGTCGTTGAGTTTCATTTTATACTCTGAATCAACGGCTTGGCGTTCTTTGTCTAAGGCTTCTTCGTTGAACAGGGGGGCGGTAAAAAATTGGCTGAAGCGATCGAGTGCATTTTCAAAGGTATTCAATTCAACATCAAAAAAGAAGCAGGTGTGTTCGGTTCCTGTCCAAGCGTTGTTGCTACCGCCATGCTGGCTGATAAAACTTTGGAACTCTCCGACCTTTGGATACTTTTCAGTTCCCAAAAATAGCATATGCTCTAAGTAGTGAGCTAAACCCTCTCGGTCTGTAGGGTCATCAAAATGCCCGACATTAACGGCGAGTGCGGCTGCAGCTTTTTGAGCGTTCTGATCGTGAACTAACAGTACTCTCAACCCGTTATCCAATGTTATGTAACGGTATTGATGTTCATCATTAGGGCTTAAATGCACAGATGCATCTCCAGAGCAGGTGGTTTTTAAATTATGTACGCGATGATTTAAGGTGCAAACCTCGCGATCATATTTTGGGATATGAAGTGCTTTTTGGCGACTTCTAAATCACTTTTATCGATTTTTATCAGTGATTTATTTTCTTTTAATAAGATTGTTAAGAAAGTCGAACTCTTTAGCAAGTGACTTGATATAATTATTTATATAGACTGCGGTTTCTCTAGTTTGAGAGCCAAACGCTAAGTAGCGTATCGCTGATATGGGATATATCGACTTTCGAAATGTTACGTAGACAGGACTGAACATGAAAATATTCATAATGCGCCACGGTGAAGCAGAACATTTTGCTAACTCGGATGCAGAACGTGCGTTAACGAAGCGCGGTAAAATGGCGTCTCTTGCGGTAGCTCAAGCTGCAAATGAGCAAGGGTTTAGCCAGTTCGATAAAGTGCTTGTGAGCCCATACTTGAGGGCACAAGAAACGTGGTTAGAAATCTCTCAAGCGTTTTCTGGAAAGAAAGTAGAAACCTGTGATGATATTACGCCTTACGGAATGTCTGACGATGTGTTTGATTTGACCATAGCAATGGCTGAAGTAGAAAAGCTAGAGACCATTTTATTTGTTTCTCATTTACCTCTAGTGGGCTATTTAACGGCTGAATTTGCGACGGGCATGGCGCCACCTATGTTCCCAACCTCAGGGCTAGCGTGTATTGAATTCGACCTTGAAAAACAAAAAGGCGAGTTGCTTTGGAACATTAATCCATAGCTGAGACCGTTTTCTCAAGATAAATTTAAGGGCACCTCATGATTATTGAGATGCCCTTTGTTGTTTCTAACGGATTATTTCGACCAAACGACAAGGTGCTGGACGTACTTTTTAGAATAAAGAGCAAGTCGATGGCTATTTATCTGGGATAGCAAGTAAAACCAGTAGCGCCCCATGGCCACCGAACTCTAAAGGTGCTTGGTGAAAAGCCATCACATCTGGGTGCTGTGCTAACCACAAAGGCACTTTCTGTTTAAGGATGTGTTTACCAATGCCGTGCTGTACACAGGCACAAGCTACGCTCTCTTTAACGCAGTGCGCAATCATCGCGCCAAGTTCACGTTTGGCTTCTTGCTGCGTCATACCGTGCATATCAAGATATACATCCGGTACATAGACACCACGACGTAAGCGCTTCACCTCATATTTAGAGACATCATCGCGCGCATAACGTGTAGGCCCCTCTTCGCTAAGATGCGGAATGAACTCATCCGAGAAATAAAACTCGCTATCACTGGCTTGTCTTGCCGTTCGAGTAATTTCTTTTTGCTTGGCATTTCTTTTTGGCTGCTGGACTATGGTATCCTGTTGCAACTTTTTAACGCCCTTTACTGCATCGTTGAACAGGGCGAAATCGTCATCGAAGTCGGTGTCTTTTTTGCTCATCAGGTTATGAATTCTAATTAGAAACGTAATTAGCAGTATTGTAGCGCTTTTCGGAGACAATTTTGGATAAGATTTTTGTAGAAGAAGCGGTATCAGAACTACACACGCTTCAAGATGTGATTCGTTGGACTGTTAGTCGCTTTAACGCAGCGGGCCTATTTTATGGTCACGGCACTGATAACGCGTGGGATGAGGCGGTACAACTAATTTTACCTACTCTTTATCTACCGATTGATGTTCCTTCGCATGTGATGAACTCTCGTCTAACAAGTAGCGAACGTCTGCGTATTGTTGAGCGCGTAATCAAGCGTATCAATGAGCGTACACCAACGGCTTACTTAACCAATAAAGCTTGGTTCTGTGGCCTTGAGTTCTTCGTTGATGAGCGCGTTCTTGTGCCTCGCTCTCCAATTGGTGAGCTGATCGAAGCTCAATTCCAACCTTGGTTAATTGAAGAGCCAACTCGCATCATGGATATGTGTACAGGTAGTGGTTGTATTGCTATTGCTTGTGCTCATGCATTCCCTGACGCAGAAGTAGATGCGATTGATATCTCTACAGATGCATTGCAAGTTGCAGAGCAGAACGTTCAAGATCACGGCATGGAGCAGCAAGTGTTTCCAATTCGTTCAGATCTTTTCCGTGACTTGCCAAAAGAGAAATACAACCTGATTGTATCGAATCCACCTTACGTGGACGAAGAAGATATGAACAGCCTGCCAGATGAGTTTACTCACGAGCCAGAACTTGGCCTAGCAGCGGGTACTGACGGTCTGAAATTGGTTCGTCGCATCTTAGCTAACGCACCTGACTACCTAACTGACGACGGTATTCTTATCTGTGAAGTGGGCAACTCAATGGTTCACATGATGGATCAGTACCCAGAGATTCCATTCACTTGGATTGAATTCTCGAACGGTGGTCATGGCGTATTCATGATCACTCGTGAGCAGCTTGTTGCTTGCGCGGATGAGTTCTCTATCTACAAAGACTAGGTTACTGTTAGTCGTTAGCTTAGGAATTTAGCTTAGAGATTAGGCTGGAAACTTAAGGTTAGAACCTGATAAGACGTTCTATTTGAAACGTTTGAATTTAAACGCCATGCAGCAATGCATGGCGTTTTTTATTGCCGAAATTTAAGGGATAAGTAAACAGCACAGAGTGAATGTGCTCAATATTTAGTTGCTTAATATGAATAGCTATTACATATTGGTGCTCAATATTTAGTCGTTTTAGTGAGTTAAGGAGAATTCGCGATGACCTTTGATACATGGATTTATTATTTGCTAGCGGTGTTGATCTTAACGGCATCACCAGGGCCAAGCTCTTTGTTGTGCATGACTAAGGGTGTGCAATCTGGCTTTAAGTTATCGATATTTACCGCCTTGGGTAGCGTGACTGCCATTACCGGAATCCTTACGTTATCTTTTACCGGTTTAGGGGTGATCATTGCTTCGTCAGAAGTGGTGTTTAATATCATTAAGTGGACGGGGGCTGCTTACCTTATTTATCTCGGTTGGAAGTCGTTACGATCGAGTCAGCAAGATTACGACAAGTTATCGAATCAACAAGCCGGCTCTCAACCTGTTAAAGAAAGCGCTGCACAGCATTATGTCAGTGGCTTTATTGTTGGTGCGAGTAACCCAAAAGCTATCCTGTTTTTTACCGCACTTTTTCCTCAGTTTATTGACCCATCGATAGCGCTATTTCCTCAATTTTTGGTGTTCGCTTTGACCTTCGTTGTGATGGAATTGTCTTGGTTACTGGTTTATGCCTACCTAGGTGCGAAATCATCAAATTGGTTGTTTGCTAAAGGTAGAGCCAAGGTTTTTAATCGTGTGACTGGTGGTGTCTTTATCGGTGCTGGGGCGCTGCTTTCTACTACAAGCAGAGCGTAATTTTCAATTTATCAAAGGCCTGAATAGTTACAGAAAATTATTCAGGCTGTAATAAAAGGTTAATATTAATGTGCTTGCTGATATCGGCATAAAGTCGATATATTGGTGTTACACCATCACATTCTCAGGAGAGATATATGCAGCATCAAGAAATGATTCAACACAGTAATTTTGGCGTAATCAGTCGTACTTGGATTTTCTCTACCCTTTCTCTTCTGGGTATTCTTGCTCTAATGTAGTCAGCTTCATGGCTCTATATTTTCAGTTTTATTATGAATATACTTTTCAAAAAGTCTTCAAAGTTAGAACTCTTACACTCGTAAATGTGGCTCTTCTCATCAGGCTAGCCACTTAACCTTTTCTTAGCTGTACCTTCCTCTCAGTAACCTTTTCTCTGAATAATCTCTTTGTCTGATTAGCCCCCTTTATCTCAATAGACTCACTGCATTACCTGATCTGAAGTTGTTATCAAACTGTGATAATCTTAAGTTATCTTTTATCTACAGTGTATCTCTCATGTCTGTCTGGGATTCTATTTCATTTAACAATCGATTTACGGCATTACCTCGATTGTTCTATACCCCAATTCAACCTACACCGCTAAACAATGTTCAATGGCTCGCATGGAACCATAACCTTGCGGATGAACTCGGCTTTCCGTCATTTGAGGGCGCCTCAGAGGAATTGCTTGAGACGTTGTCGGGCAATGTTGAACCTGAGCAATTCTCGCCAGTAGCAATGAAATACGCAGGCCATCAGTTTGGCTCTTATAACCCCGATTTAGGTGATGGAAGAGGGCTGTTATTAGCTCAAGTTGTCGCGAAAAGTGGTGAAACGTTCGACTTACACCTTAAAGGTGCGGGTAAAACGCCCTATTCTCGTATGGGCGATGGTCGTGCTGTTATTCGATCAACCGTTCGTGAGTACTTATGTAGCGAAGCGATGGCAGGGCTTAATATTCCAACCACTCGCGCATTGGCGATGATGACTAGCGACACACCCGTTTATCGAGAGAAGCAAGAGTGGGGCGCATTGCTGGTGCGTGCTGCTGAGTCACATATTCGTTTCGGTCACTTTGAACATCTGTTCTATACCAATCAGTTGGCTGAGCATAAGTTGCTGGCCGACAAAGTCATTGAATGGCACTTCCCGAAATGCCTCGATGAAGAGAAACCCTACGCTGCTATGTTTAATCAGATTGTTGATCGTACTGCAGAAATGGTCGCGCTGTGGCAAGCGAATGGTTTTGCTCATGGGGTGATGAACACCGATAACATGTCTATCATAGGGCAAACCTTCGATTATGGCCCGTTCGCCTTCTTAGATGAATATGATCCTCGCTTGATCTGTAATCACTCCGACTATCAAGGTCGTTATGCCTTTAATCAGCAGCCTAGAATTGGATTATGGAATTTGTCGGCACTGGCTCATTCTCTTTCGCCGCTGGTGGATAAAGCCGATTTAGAGGCCGCGTTAGAACAGTACGAACCACAAATGAACGGTTATTTCAGTCAGCTGATGCGCCGTAAGTTAGGATTGCTTTCGAAACACGAAGGTGACAGTCGCTTGTTTGAATCTATGTTCGAACTGATGTCACAAAACAAAGTCGACTACCCAAGATTCTTTAGAACGTTGTCGAACCTAGATACATTGCCGCCGCAAGACGTGATTGATTTGGTTATCGACCGCGAGGCCGCAAAGCTATGGGTGAATAACTACTTGCAACGCTGTGAATTGGAAGAGAGTTCAGTGGCCGATCGCTGTGAAAAAATGCGACAAGTAAACCCGAAATACATCCTCAGAAACTACCTAGCCCAGCTTGCGATAGATAAAGCTGAGCGCGGTGATAGCAGCGATATTGATGCACTAATGGTGGTGCTGGCAGACCCTTATGCGGAACATCCTGACTACGAACATCTTGCTGCCTTGCCGCCTGAGTGGGGCAAAGCAATGGAAATCAGCTGTTCCTCTTAACCTCCTATGATTCTTTGAGTCGCTAAGTACAGGTAGAGGTCACTAAGATGTGATCTTTATCTGTTTGTTCGTCTAACTTTACAAACATGTCAATAATCAAATAATCGGCCAGCCTATACACTATGTGAATAAGTTGTAAATTTAATAGGTTTGGGCGATGCCAACAAATACTCGAATTCTCGTGGTGGATGATGATCAAGAAATCTGCGAGCTGCTGGAAGAGTACCTCACAAAATCGGGTTTCGATGTTTCTTCGGTGGGAGATGGTGTTGAACTCGAAACTCATCTGCAAAACAATGGTTATCCAGACCTGATTCTGCTTGATGTGATGCTACCCGGTGACGACGGTTTTACCTTGTGTCAGCGAGTCCGAAAACAATCCAATGTGCCTATCATTATGTTGACAGCGGTATCGGATGAAACCGATCAGATTATCGGCTTAGAAATTGGTGCAGATGATTACATCGCGAAGCCGTTTAGCCCTCGTCAGTTAATGGCTCGAATCAAAGCGCTATTACGCCGTGTTCAAGTGGTGGACGACAAGCCAAGTGATGCACTGCCAAAGCAGATTATTTTTGGTGATTGGACGCTCGATACGCTCGCGCACCGAATCTATCACAACGAAAACTCAGAAGAGATGGACTTGTCGGGCAGTGACTTTTCTTTGTTGATGTTGTTCTTAACTCGTCCTAACGAAGTTCTCGACCGTGACACAATATCTTTCGCTACCAGAGGCCGTGAAGCGCTGCCTTTTGAACGTGGCATTGACGTACAGCTTAGCCGCCTGAGAAGCCGACTGGGCGACAGTGGTAAATATCCTCACTACATCAAAACCATGCGCGGTAATGGCTACATTCTTGCTGTGCCGGTTCAGTATGAACACTAAGCATGACCTACTGTTAATCAAGTAACGCAAATAAAGTATTTCCAATGAAGTATTCTGGATGAAATATCTCGTATGAACTGGATGAGTTGGTTGAAACCAAATTCGTTAGTCGCAAGAACCTTATTGTTGACGCTGTTAGCCGTGGTAATAGCTCAGGGCATCGCAACGTCTATATGGTATAGCGAATCAAAACACAAAGAGCTGGAAGGGATTCGTTCTGCTTCGTCGAGTATGGCGAACATGTTTGCTTCAACGGTGACTTTTTTTCAATCTCTACCCGTTAAATATCGTCATATCGTGTTGGATCAAATCCGCAATATGGGTGGTACGCGTTTCTTTGTTTCTTTCAATAAAGAGGCTTTGATTGTCGAACCGATCCCGGATACCCGACTAAAAACCGCATCGATAGAAGCGATAGAAAGTGTTTTAAGTAGCAAGCTCAATAAAGTCGAATCAGTTCGGGTGGATTTCTCTCGCCCTGAACATCTTCGCTTGCTTAAAAATGACATCTACTTGAGCGATCTCCCGCGATCGTGGGCACATCATACTTTAACGTTAGAGCCTCTTAATCCGCCAATTCTGGTGGTTCAAATAGAATTAACCAGCCACGAATGGGTTTATATCGCTGCGTTGTTGCCAGCGCCATATGTAAAACTCGACGATACGATTCTCGGTCGTGAGCAAGTAATTTTCTTAGTTTCCTCGACACTCATTCTATTGGTTTTGACTTATTTGATGATTCGTCGTCAAGTACGTCCTCTTAAAAAGTTAGCAAGAGCGGCTAATGAGATGAGCATGGATATTCAGCAGCCTCCGCTAAACGAAGAAGGGGCGACTGAACTGGTCACCGCAACCCGAGCCTTTAATCGCATGCAGCAACGGATTCGTCGCTATGTTGCCGACCGAGAGCACCTTTTTTCTGCGATCTCCCATGACTTAAAGACACCAATAACACGTCTAAGATTGCGTGCAGAGTTGTTGGAGAGTGAAGTAAAGAAAGACAAATTCAATAAAGATCTCGATGAGCTCGAGATGATGGTCAAAGGTGCTTTGCAAGCGGTAAGAGACACCGATCTACACGAGAATAATGCCATTATTGACCTCAACGAAATGGTACTTTCTGTTATTGAATCTCATAACCAGTATCAGACAAAAGTTGAGTTTGAGCCGGTCGTCATTGAGCCATTAGTCGCGAAACCACTGGCGATTAAGCGTGTACTGACCAACTTAATTGACAACGCGGTTAAGTATGGTTCATCAGCTGTCGTGGAAGTTAGTGGTGATGAGCTTTGGGTTGTCGTGACTATTCAAGACCGTGGGAATGGCATTCCTGAAGACAAGTTAGAGATGGTTTTTGAACCCTATTTTAGGCTAGCAACGGATGATCAAGGACACGGACTTGGCCTCGGGATCTGCCGAAATATCCTGCACGGACACGGTGGAGATCTCATTATTCGCAACTCCTCTCAAGGTGGCTTGGAAGTCAAAGTCTATATCCCAACAGGCTTAGAAGTGTAGTGTAACAATCCTGTTACATTGGGCTTACCTTTTGTTTCAATCTTACCAGTCAGAATAAGTAGACTCTTTAATGAACCGGACGTCGAGTCCGCTAAACATGGAAGATAATAATGAAAATCAATAAAACCCTACTTACTCTATCTCTTCTTGCTGCCTCAACATTTTCTCAAGCTGGTGAAGTGGAAGTGCTCCACTGGTGGACTGCCGGTGGCGAAGCGAAATCCGCTGCCGTACTGAAAGAGATGATTGAACAACAAGGCCATACTTGGAAAGACTTCGCAGTTGCTGGTGGCGGCGGTGAAAGTGCGATGACTGTTTTGAAAACGCGAGCAGTATCGGGCAATCCACCTTCTGCAGCGCAGATTAAAGGTCATGATATTCAGGAGTGGGGTGGTTTAGGTTTTCTAACGTCTCTCGATGCGACTGCTAAACAAGAACAATGGGATGAACTACTACCAGAAGTAGTGACTAAAGTGATGAAGTGGGATGGTGAATATGTGGCAGTTCCTGTCAACGTTCACCGTGTTAACTGGCTTTGGGCAAACCCTGTTGTTTTAGAAAAATCGGGTGTGACAGTTCCAACGACATTAGATGAGTTCTTTGTTGCTGCAGACAAGATTAAAGCGGCTGGCTTCATTCCACTGGCTCACGGTGGTCAACCTTGGCAAGATGCGACCGTATTCGAAGCCGTAGCACTTGATGTATTAGGCAGTGAAGATTACAACAAAGCGTTCGTTGATCTTGATATGGACGTATTATCTGGCGACAAAATGGTGGAAGTGTTCACCAAGTTCAAAAAGATGCGTGATTACATCGACAGCAACTCTCCAGGTCGTGATTGGAACGTCGCAACTTCAATGGTTATTAATGGCGAAGCCGCGATGCAGATCATGGGTGACTGGGCGAAAGGTGAATTTACTGCGGCAGGCAAAGTGCCAGGTAAAGACTACATTTGTGCACCAGCACCGGGTACTGACGGCCAATTTACCTTCAATATCGATAGCTTTGCGTTCTTCGAGTTAAGTGACAAAGAGAACCAAAAAGCGCAGCAAGACCTAGCAAAAACCATTCTTACCAAGGATTTCCAAGAAGTCTTCAACCTTAACAAAGGTTCTATCCCTGTACGTCTAGATATGGACATGTCTAAATTCGACCAATGTGCGTTGGATTCAATGGCTACCTTCAAAGCGAGTGCTGAATCGGGCGATCTTGTTCCGAGTATGGCTCACGGCCTAGCAACAACAAGCTATGCTCAAGGCGCTATCTATGACGTAGTGACCAACTTCTTCAACGAGAAAGATGCCGATCCTAAACAAGCGGCAGCTAAGTTAGCAAAAGCAGTGAAAGCGGCTATCTAATCTAACTTGATAAGTGACACACAACGCACGTGAGTGACGGGCTGTGTTGCTTTATCGAACCCCCAGGGTGGGTAGGCTCGTAGGGAGCCTATCTGCTCTTCACTCCCAATTCTGATATGCGTGATGCTGATGTGGTGCCGAAAGGTAAGCCATTGGCTCGATTGTGCAACAAGGATAAGTTATGGAGCATGTTTTGACTGAGTCGACTCCAAAACCCACAAGGAGCCAGCCTGCACCGAAACCGAGTTTTGCTGACAGGTTGCAACATTGGTTACCTAAAATTGTACTGGCGCCGACTGCGTTAGTGACCGTGGTGTGTATCTACGGCTATATATTTTGGACGGCAGCGCTGTCGTTCACCAACTCTCGATTTCTACCTAGCTTTAACTTCGTTGGTTTAACCCAATATGAAAAGCTGATGGATAACGATCGCTGGATCACCTCAATTACCAACCTCGGTGTGTTTGGTTTTCTATTCATGGCGATTGCCATCTTGCTTGGTGTTGGTTTAGCGGTATTGCTTGACCAGAATATCCGTCAAGAAGGGGCGATTCGTACCATCTATCTCTACCCAATGGCGTTGTCATTCATTGTGACGGGTACGGCGTGGAAATGGATTCTTAATCCGGGTCTTGGCATTGAAAAACTGATGCAAGATTGGGGATTTACTGACTTCAAATTTGATTGGCTAGTCGACTCCGAAATGTCGGTGTATACCTTGGTTATCGCGGCACTTTGGCAGTCTTCAGGGTTTGTGATGGCGATGTTCTTAGCAGGTCTGCGTGGCATCGATTCTTCAATCATTAAAGCGGCGCAAATTGATGGGGCAAGCTTACCTACCATCTATCTCAAAATCATTCTGCCTTGTTTGCGCCCAGTGGTCTTCAGTGCGGTGATCATTACGTCGCACATTGCGATTAAGAGCTTCGACCTTGTGACCGCAATGACGGCAGGTGGCCCCGGTTATTCATCGGATCTTCCTGCGCTATTTATGTACGCACACTCCTTTACTCGCGGACAAATTGGCCTTGGTGCTGCCAGTGCCATGATGATGCTTGCTGGTATCTTAGCGATTCTCGTGCCTTATCTTTACTCTGAACTTAGGGAGAAAAAGTCATGATGAATAACATCAATTTTGCTCGAATCTTTATTTATTCAGCACTGCTTTTCTTCTGTTTAGTGTACCTAATGCCATTGTTCGTCATGGCGCTGACGTCATTCAAAACCTTGCCTGATATCAAGGCGGGTAACTTGATGAGCTTGCCGAAAGAGTGGGTGTTCGATGCTTGGTATAAAGCGTGGGATACCGCCTGTACGGGCGTGAAATGTGAAGGCATCAAAGGCTACTTCTGGAACTCGTTCCAAATGGTGATTCCTGCGGTTGCGATTTCAACATTGTTGGGTGCATTCAATGGCTATGTCGTGACGAAATGGCAGTTCAGAGGATCGAACCTGTTCTTCAGCTTGTTGTTGTTTGGCTGCTTTATTCCATTCCAAGTGGTGTTGCTTCCAATGGCAACCATGTTAGGAAAAATGGGTTTGGCTAACACAACTATCGGCTTGGTGATTGTGCACGTTATCTACGGCATGGCGTTTACCACACTGTTTTTCCGTAACTTCTACATCTCGATTCCTGATGAATTGATCAAGGCGGCAAAGCTCGATGGTGCTGGCTTCTTTACGATTTTCTTCAAGATCTTATTACCGATCTCGACACCAATCATCATGGTGACGGTGATCTGGCAGTTCACCGCGATTTGGAATGACTTCTTGTTCGGAGTGGTCTATTCCGGCTCAGAGACTCAGCCGATCACCGTGGCATTAAACAACCTAGTCAATACCAGCACTGGCGTTAAAGAATATAACGTCGACATGGCTGCCGCGATCATCGCTGCACTGCCAACGCTGTTGGTGTATGTCTTCGCAGGAAAATATTTTGTTCGTGGCCTAACGGCAGGATCAGTAAAAGGATAATTACCCATGGCAACATTAGATTTAAAACAGATCCGTAAAACCTATCGCAACGCGGACAACGAAACGTTAAAGGGCATCGACATCAGTATCGATTCGGGGGAATTTTTGATACTTGTCGGCCCTTCGGGGTGTGGAAAGTCCACCCTAATGAACACCATTGCTGGGCTCGAAAATATTAGTTCGGGTGAAATCGTGATTGATGGTGTTGACGTGGCTCAGGTTGAACCTAAAGACCGCGACATTGCGATGGTATTCCAGTCTTACGCGCTTTATCCCAATATGACGGTACGCGGCAATATCGCTTTCGGTTTGAAGATTCGTAAGATGCCGCAACAAGAGATCGATGCAGAGGTAAACCGAGTAGCGGAAATGCTGCAAATCGAACAGTTGCTTGATCGTAAACCGTCGCAGCTTTCTGGTGGTCAGCGTCAACGTGTCGCGATGGGACGCGCTCTAGCTCGTCGTCCTAAGCTGTATCTATTTGATGAGCCGCTTTCAAACCTGGATGCCAAGTTACGTGTTGAGATGCGTCATCAGATAAAGCGTCTGCACCAGAAGCTGAATACCACGATTGTTTATGTAACCCATGATCAGATCGAAGCGATGACTCTCGCTGATCGCATCGCAGTAATGAAAGACGGTGAACTGCAGCAGTTAGGCACACCACAAGAGATCTACACCAAGCCAAACAATATGTTCGTAGCGGGCTTTATGGGCTCACCATCAATGAACTTCATTAAAACCATGGTGGACTTGGATGAGGAACAGAATCCGATCATCAAAGTAACTGGCACGGCAGAGCAAGAACACCACATTCGATTGCCACAGAGCATGCGTGACCAAGATGGCAAAGAATTGGTGATAGGGCTGCGTCCTGAGCACATTACCGAGCAGCAGGGTGACGATGTTTCTGCCTCTACAAAGCTAGACTTACAGCTAGAGGTATTGGAACCGACAGGGCCAGATACTATTGCGATGGTTAAAGTGAATGACCAAGAAGTCGCGTGTCGCTTATCGCCAGAATTTGAAGTGTCCGTTGGGCAAATGGCACCACTGCATTTTGACTTATCAAAGGCGGTATTCTTCGATGCTCAAACCGAAGCGAGAATCGACTTCTAACTTCTAGTTGCTGAGTTAGTTTAACAATCAAAGTTCATGTCTAAATCAAAGGCAGTATCACCAACTACTAATAAGTAACGTGATGCTGCCTTTTTCGTTGTCTATACTTGCTTTTTATCCCTTATAAAAACAGAGGGATAAACGATATATATGCTTCTACTGCAATAATATCTTGATTTAGTATCCCTTAGCTCTATAAAGCTGACGTAGAAACGCGTAGGATCACACTACTTTAGATCAAATACTAGGTTGCACTTTGGTGCATAGACAGAATAAAACATGAAACTAACAGCAAAACCAGCGGCGAATAACGCTTTACTTATTTCTATTACGACACCGGATTTTAAAGGTGACGAAGCAAAAGAGTCTCTTGCCGAACTTGCTCGCTTAGTGACAACCCTAGGGTTTAAAGTCGTCGGTACGCAATCGCAACACCACAGTTCATCTCAAAGACAGAATGTGTTGGGTGCAGGTAAGCTCGCCGAAATTGCACATCTAACTGGTTACCAAGGCTCTATTGAAGAAGCTGAAGATGAAGACTTTCTTGATGAGTCGGGTTTGTTTGATTCTGAAATCGATGAGCTAGATTTTGATGATCTTCCAACGGGCAATTTCCAATACGGTGCCGCTGATGTTGTGGTATTTGACTGTGATTTAAGTCCATCTCAAATGCGTACTGTTGAGGCGAGTTTGGGTGTGGAAGTATTTGACCGTACTGGCATCATCATCGAAATCTTTAGCCGCCACGCTCGTACTCGTACTGCTCGTCTGCAAGTTGATATTGCTCGTTTAAACTACTTAGTGCCACGTCTTCGTGAAACGGCTGAGGGCGATAAAGAGCGTCAAATGGGTCAGGGCGCCGGTGAAACTTCACTAGAGCTAGACCGTCGTAACGTACGTGACCAAATTGCTGCGCTTAAGCGTGAGCTAGTAAGCGTACAAGATGAAATGAAGACCCGACGCACAAGGCGCGCGGAGCTTTTCACTGTTGCTTTAGTTGGCTACACCAATGCCGGTAAGTCTTCGATGATGCGTGCAATGACCGCAACCGAAGTGGTGGGTGAAGATAAACTGTTCGCAACGCTAGATACGACGGTTCGTGCGCTTCAGCCGATTACTCAACCGCGTATTCTGGTTTCAGATACAGTGGGTTTCATCAAGAAATTGCCACACGATCTGGTTGCATCATTCCACTCAACGCTAGCAGAAGCGCACGATGCTTCATTGTTGCTTTATGTGGTTGATGCTTCTGATGTTTCATTCCGCGCACAACTTGATGTGGTACACGACGTATTAGCACAAGTGGGTGTTGAAGGCAGCGAAAAACTATTAGTGCTGAATAAGTGCGATAGATTGACTGAAGAACAGCAATTAGAGCTGATCGAAGAATTCCCAGATGCGATGCTAACGTCGACTCGTGATCCGCTAGATATTACGAAACTGCACAAGTACATCGTTGGTGTTGCTGAAGAAGGTATGATCGAAGAAGAGATCACTATCCCTTATTCTGGACAAGGCATTATCGGCGAGATTCGCTCAAACATGAGTGTGGTTAAAGAAGAGTACGATTACGAGTGTATTAAGTTGACTGTTCGCTCTAGTGAAATTGATTTAGCTCGACTGAAAAAGCGTATGCAGAATTCTTAATCTTTTATAGCGTTTAGACACAAGTTCAAATACCAAAAAAGAGAGCCTAGGCTCTCTTTTTTATTGAATCGTGATAAGCACAGCTCGAGCTCTGCTTATCGGTCTTCTTCTGGAAGTTTGACGTTCAGTTCTAATACTGAGATGTCGTCATCTTTGTGTTCGAAAGTCAGATCAACCATTGATGGATCGACGTCAACGTACTTCGCAATACACTTCAAGATGTCTTCTTTTAGTTGCGGCAGATAAGACGGTGCTGGGTCGTCATGGCTGCGTCGCTCGGCAACAATGATCTGCAAACGCTCTTTAGCTAGGTTTGCGGTTGTCTTTTTTTGTGGTCTAAAAAACTCTAGTAATGACATTGCGAATTAGCCCCCGAACAGTCTTTTGAAGATGCCTTTCTTCTGTTCCGTTAAGAAACGGAAGTCCACTTGGCTACCCAGTAGTCGCTCTACAGTATCATTGTAAGCCATACCTGCATCGGTTGCTTCGTCAAAAATAACTGGAACACCTTTGTTCGACGCGTTCAGTACTGCTTGGCTCTCTGGGATGACACCCAGTAGAGAGATGTGAAGAATCTCTTCAACGTCTTCAACACTTAGCATCTCACCTTGAGTTACACGTGCTGGGTTGTAGCGAGTCAGTAAAAGGTGCGTTTTCACTGGTTCTAAGCCATCTTCTGAACGACGAGACTTAGAATCAAGAATACCGAGAATACGGTCTGAATCGCGTACAGAAGAAACTTCTGGGTTAGTCGTAACAATCGCTTCATCAGCAAAGTAAAGCGCCATCAGAGCGCCTTGCTCGATACCTGCAGGAGAATCACAGATGATGAAATCAAAGCCCATTTCATCTAGTTCATCAAATACACGACGAACACCATCTTTTGTTAGTGCATCTTTATCACGAGTTTGAGAAGCCGGAAGAATGAATAGATTCTCTGTGCGCTTGTCTTTGATCATCGCTTGGTTCAGTGTCGCTTCGCCATTGATAACGTTAACGAAGTCGTACACAACACGACGCTCACAACCCATGATTAAATCTAGGTTACGCAGACCGATATCAAAGTCGATAACTGCGGTTTTCTTCCCTTTTAAAGCTAAGCCTGAGGCAATAGCTGCACTGGAGGTCGTTTTGCCTACCCCGCCTTTACCTGACGTTACAACGATAATGCGTGCCATTTTGTTTTCCTTTTTATTTCTCTTATATTGCGAGGACATCAACGTGTAATACATCGTTTGCCATACTGAACATGGTTTTCTTCTGCCAGTACTCGCTTTCAATTTGATCGCTGAGCCAGTAATTTCCAGCAATGGAAACCAGCTCGGCTTGTAAATCGTTACAAATTATTTTTGCTTCAGTTTGACCACTCGCGCCTGCAATCGCACGACCGCGTAAAGTACCATGGATATGGATGCTGCCATCGGCTATGACTTCTGCGCCAGCACTCACATGGCTGAGGATCAATAGATCGCCATCTTTTGCATACACTTGCTGACCAGAACGAATAGGCGTTCTCACCACTTTTATCGGAGCCATCTTCGCTGGAGCTTGAGAAGGCGATTTACTGGCTGTCATCACTGCAAAACCAGCTTCTTTCGCTAGGTTCTGCATACGTTTATCCGAACAACCAGCCACACCTACTGGGATCATGCCCGCTTGAGATATACCCTCTTTCAGTTGCACAAAATCGATATCACCCGCGACTTTGCTAATATTGATAACAACAGGCGCAGCAGCGAAAAAAGTGGGAGCTTGGTTTACTTTTTCTTGAAGAAAAGACACCGCATTTTCGACTTGATCATCGGATAAGTGCAAAACAGATAGCGTAAAACTGCTACCTTTTAGATCTGGATTACTAGACATCGAAAACTACAGGACCTCAATAGCGGATTGGTACAATTTCTTTATCAATAAAATAAAGGGCGTTGCCTGAAACTTGGTTTATCATGTTATATTCCCAAACCAAGCACAGCAAGTAATCTTGTTGTCAAATGAACGTTTTGTTCCCAATATTTCCCTTAACATAAACTATTGATCTCGTAAGTGAGAGTTTTGTAGTCATAAACAATAAAAAGGTTTGTCATGCTGTGTTCTATATATAAAAGTTCAAAGAAAGAAGGAACATACCTTTATATCCCTAAGAAGGATGATTTCTCACAAGTTCCTGACGCATTGATGCAAATGTTTGGTAAACCTAGTTTTGTAATGGTAATTAAAATGGATGGCCGTAAACTGGCGCAAGTGAACATCGATAAAGTGAGAGAATCACTGAACACCGATGGTTTCTTTTTGCAGGTTCCGCCACCACCGGTTAATGAACTTGAACTTCATAAAGAGCGTAAAGCTCAGCAAAACGTTCAAGACGAAGAGTGATAGCTACCTTAATTCAGGGAGGAGTGATCGTTGAGTAAATTTTCGAAAACCATATTGGCTGTGTCGGCCTTACTATTGGGTAATAGCCTGACGATTGGTTCAGTTCAGGCTGAAGAGCTGAGCTTTGAGCAATATGTAGAGAAACTAAAGCAACAAGGCCGTGCAGAAGGCATCTCTGAAACGATCATTGATCAGGCCTTTGATGGTGTGACGTTTAAGCCAAGAGCGGTGAAAGCCGATAAGAATCAACCTGAGAAAAAACTGACTCTGGATGAATACATTCCACGCGCGGTTCCAGATTGGAAAGTGAAGCAGGCGAGATCGCTCTATAAGAAGCATTATTCAGCGTTGAAGCGCATTGGTGATGAATATGGTGTTCAACCAAGATTCATTGTCGCGCTATGGGGTGTTGAGAGTAACTTTGGTAAGTTCACGGGTAACTACAGTGTTATTGATGCTCTCACGACTATGGCCTATGAAGGACGTAGAGAAGCCTTCTTCCGTAGTGAAGCGATGGCGGCGTTGAAGATTCTTGATCAAGGTCATATTGCACCACAAGAGATGAAAGGATCCTGGGCTGGTGCGATGGGGCAGCCTCAGTTTATGCCAAGCTCATTCTTAGCTTATGCCGCTGACGGTAACGGCGACGGCAAGAAAGATATTTGGGGTACTGAAGAGGATGTATTTGCTTCAGCGGCGAATTATCTCAGCCAATCGGGTTGGGATGACAAATATACTTGGGGCCGTCAGGTTCACGTACCGTCGACTGTGTCTATTGAAATGCAAGGCCGAGGCGAAGACAAAGCGAAATACTTAAAAGAGTGGTCTGAGCTCGGTATTAAGCGCTTTGACGATCGCCCACTACCAACGCTTGATGAAGATATTAAAGCTTGGCTAATTATGCCAGACGATGAAACTGGCCGTTCTTACCTCATTTACAACAACTACAATGTGTTAATGAAGTGGAATCGTTCTTACTACTTTGCTTTGGCAGTTAGCCACTTAGCAGACAGAATTAAGTTTGATTAATCGACCTAATTTGATTAACAGATTTAGGTCGCTTTGAATAGCATTTGGCCTACCATAGGCAGAACGAACTAAAGGACTCTTCGGAGTCCTTTTTCTTTTATATTTCAGAGATTTTTAAAGGTGGCCTTGTGCTAACAGATAGAGCCGCACAGATGGTGATATTCCATGCGTTAATCAAGCATGAAGGCTTTACCAGTGCAGCAAAAAGTTTGAATGTGTCGGTGTCTCACATCAGTAAGCAAGTTGCTTTGCTCGAGGATTCGATAGGTATCAAGCTGGTGCAACGAACCACACGCAGCCTGACACTAACTGAAGCAGGGGAAGTGTTCTATCAACATTGTGAGCAGCTGTTCAATACGGTGAAAGCGGCTCAAATGGATATGGATAGCCAGCGTGACGACATTTCTGGAATATTCCGCATAGGCTTGTCTCAGTCATTTGGCACACTGCATATCATTCCAGCGATTGATCAGCTCAGACAGCTCTATCCGCAGCTGAGAATTGAAGTGCATTTGTTCGATTACAAAGTGGATATGATTGAGGAGCGCTTGGATCTTTGGATCACCAATAATGAAGACCTGCCAGAAGGTTATATAGCGCAGCGTTTAGCCGACAGCCAATTTGTGGTAGCCGCATCACCGGATTATCTGATTAAAGCTGGTACTCCTCATGTGCCATCTGATCTGATTGACCATAACTGTCTTATCTATCGCAGCCGTGAACGAGACTACACGTCATGGGCGTTTGATAACGGGCAAGAAAACCTCAGTGTCAAAGTGGCGGGCGATTACTCGGTGGATTTGGCTGAGGCGGTACGAGACGCAGCTGTATCTGGGTGGGGTGTTGCTTATTTGGCGACTTATTTAGTCAAAGAGGAGTTTAGAACAGGCAAGTTAATCCAAGTATTACCAGAATGGAGAGCCAGTCAGTTGATGCCATTCTATGCCGTCTATCCGAGTCGAAAGAACATGCCAAAGAAGCTTTCAGCAGTGATTGAGTTCATCAAACAGCATGTTGGTTCGCCGACGTATTGGGACAAAAACCTCAAAACTTGCGTTGAGCTGCATCGTTAATTGTTTCCTAATTCATAAATATAATTTCCATATGGAAAAAGTATGCTTTTTGAACAAGTTAATCCATTAAAATTCAATGCTTTAATCTAATCTTGGGCAAGTTGCTGATAATCCCAACATCACATTAACAACCGCACCTTGCCGCAAACGATTTCCTCTATACAATGCGTCGCCTTTCCTACCTACAACTTTTAGGTTGACGCATATGGCTTCCCTACTTGGAATTATCACTATTTTAGTAGCCGCTTGGTTACTATCTACGGACAGAAAAAATATCCCGCTAAGAACTGTCTCTTTGGCTTTCTTACTGCAAATCTCATTCGCGCTATTGGTTCTTTATGTGCCAATGGGTAAAGAAGCGCTGAATGCAGCTACTGGTGCGGTGTCTAGCTTGATCAACTACGGTCAAGAGGGGATTAACTTCCTATTCGGTGGCCTAACGAATAACGGATTTGTTTTCGCTATTAATGTTCTCGGCATCATTATCTTTTTCTCTGCATTGATTTCAGGTTTGTATCACATCGGCTTTATGCCAAAGGTGATCAACATAATCGGCGGTGCTTTGCAGAAGTTTCTAGGCACAGGTCGTGCGGAGTCACTGTCTGCAACGGCAAACATTTTTGTTGGCATGATCGAAGCGCCATTGGTGGTTAAGCCTTACCTAAAACATATGACGGACTCACAACTGTTTGCTGTGATGGTATGTGGTTTGGCTTCTGTTGCTGGCGGCACGCTAGTGGGTTATGCATCGCTGGGTGTTGACCTAAACTATCTGATCGCTGCGGCATTCATGTCGGCACCAGCCGGTCTATTGATGGCTAAAATCTTAGTACCAGGCAGCCCAGAGGATGTTCAAGAAGATATTGAGTCTGGTGTAGAGATTCCACGAGCAACAAACGTAGTTGAGGCAATGGCAGATGGGGCTATGTCTGGACTTCGTATTGCCGTTGCGGTGGGTGCGACACTTCTAGCCTTTATCAGTGTGATTGCGATGCTGAATGGCTTGTTAGGTATTGTTGGTGGCTGGTTTGGCGTAAACCTAAGCTTCGAACTTATCCTAGGTTATGTGTTCGCACCCGTTGCATGGCTGATCGGTGTACCGTGGTCTGAAGCTGTGGTTGCAGGTTCGCTGATCGGTAATAAGATTGTTGTGAACGAATTTGTAGCTTTCATCCAGTTAATGGACGTAAAAGATGCACTGAGTGAGCACTCAAAAGCGATCGTTACTTTTGCACTATGTGGTTTTGCTAACATCTCTACCATGGCGATTCTGATTGGCGGTTTGGGTAGCTTAGTTCCAGAGCGTCGCTCTTTCATCTCACAATATGGCTTCAAAGCGATTTGTGCGGGTGTGCTTGCCAACTTAATGAGCGCTGCGATCGCTGGCGTGGTGCTTTCTCTGTAGCTAGATAATAAGTACAGAGTGGATGAGTCAGTCACTTTATTTCCCCTATAGTAAAGTGACTGATTAATCACACTAATATTCGGTTAGCACGAAAAAGAGAGCCTATAGTTTAATGACATAGGCTTTCTTGTTTCAGCAAATAGGTTTGTATCACAAGGTGTGGTGCAAATTTTTTAGGGGCACAAATGGATTTGTCGATTACTTCATCCTTGGCGTTAATTGGACTGCTGTCCTTAACGTGTCAATTGTTAGGCTGGCGCTTACGTCTTCCTGCTATTCTTCCTCTTCTTATTGTCGGCCTACTTTTAGGTCCCGGTCTTAACATCCTTAATCCCGATGCCATTTTTGGTGACGTGCTATTTCCGCTGATTTCATTAGGTGTCGCTATTATTCTGTTTGAAGGTGCATTGACCCTGAATTTCAAGGAAATAAGAGGTCATGGTCGTATGGTGACGCACCTCGTGAGTTTCGGCATGCTGATTACTTGGGCGTGTATTGTTGTTGGTGCTTATTACTTTGTGGACTTCAGTTGGCCATTAGCCGCGCTGTTTGCTGCCTTAGTGGTGGTGACGGGTCCAACCGTTATTGTTCCCATGCTGCGCAGCATTCAGCCCAAATCTTCGTTAGGCAGCATCTTGCGCTGGGAAGGGATAGTGATAGATCCGATTGGCGCTCTGTTTGCCGTTCTCGTTTACGAATACATTGTTTCTTCAGCCGATCCTACAAGCCATGTACTGTCGGCTTTGGGGCTGACTCTAGCCATCGGTTTAGGCTTAGGGATCATCGGTGGCTATTTGATTGCCAAGATGCTGAAAGGGCATTGGGTTCCGCACTATTTGCGTAACGTGGCAGTCTTGACGTTGATGTTGGCGGCATTCTCTTTTTCTAATGATCTGAGTGAAGAGTCTGGCCTATTAACCGTGACCATCATGGGTATCTGGCTCGCCAACGTGAAAGGCTTGGATCTTGAAGATATTATTGAGTTCAAAGAGACCCTAACCGTGTTACTCATTTCTGCCTTGTTTATCTTACTGGCGAGTCGACTTGATTCTGGGACTTTCCTTTCGATAGGTTGGGGCGGTATTGGCTTATTAGCGGTCGTCATGCTGGTGGCTCGTCCTTTGAGCGTGTGGATCAGCGGGATCGGCACGGATCTTACTTCAGCAGATAAATGGTTTTTGAGCTGGATGGCACCTCGCGGGATCGTTGCTGCCGCAGTTTCTTCTCTGTTTGCTATCAAACTTCAAGAGAAGCAATTGATTGAAGGGGCTGATCTACTGGTGCCAATGGTGTTCTTGGTCATCATCGGTACGGTTGTGATTCAAAGCCTTACCGCAAGTTGGTGGGCGAGAAGGTTGGGTGTGACTCAAGAGAAAGCGCAAGGGGTTATCTTCTTTGGCGCGACTCATTTTGCAAGACAGTTTGCCAAGGTGCTGGCGACACACAACATCAACAGTGTACTTGCCGATACCAACTGGGAAAGCATTCGTTTGGCGCGTATGGATAACCTGAGTGTCTATTTTGGTAATCCAGCCTCAAGCCACGCGGAAAATAATCTGGAATTGGACGGGATAGGGCGCGCGATGATCGTCTCGCCTTATCGTCAAACCAATCCATTAGTCAGCATGCATTATCAAGATGAGTTTGGTGAAAATAAGGTGTTTGAGCTTGAATCGACAGAAACTAAACACGAAAGGCATTCAGTGAGCCGAGATGGTAACAGAAGCCTGTTTTCGGAAGGAATTACCTATTCCAAGCTTAACTCCTTGATGGCTCAAGGCAGCCAAATTAAGAGCACGGGATTGACCGATGCGTTTGACCTTAATGAGTTTAACGCGCTGTATCCTAAAGCGATTCCACTCGGTGTGATTACTGGTGGTGATTTCCGTTTAGTAACACAAGGTTCTGATTTGGAAAAACTCATATCAACGGAGTGTGCGATCATTAGTTTATTGCCGCCTTCTGAACAGACGGAAAAAATCGAGATACCAGATAAGTAGCAACGAGCACTGCATCAGAAGCGAGTTGCCCTGATTCAAAAAAGCCGCAACGTTCATCACGTTGCGGCTTTCTAATTCTGCTCTAGCTTGTTTTACTCTAGGGCGAGGCAATTCATGCCAACGGTATTACTATCGAAGCTGTCATTGCGGACTATTTCGAGTGAAACTGCTCACAAGCGATCATTGTGTTCTCAATTAGGCTTGCTACAGTCATTGGACCAACACCACCCGGAACTGGTGTGATGAAGCTTGCGCTCTCTTTCGCGACATCGTATTCAACGTCGCCAACGAGTTTGCCAGATTCCAAACGGTTGATGCCTACATCGACCACAACAGCCCCTTTCTTAATCCAAGCACCAGGAATGAAGTTAGGCTTACCAACTGCTACCACAACAACATCTGCTTGACGTACATGACCCTCAAGGTCTTTGGTGAAGCGGTGACATGTTGTCGTCGTACAACCGGCTAGAAGAAGCTCTAACGTCATTGGGCGACCTACGATGTTTGATGCGCCAACCACAACCGCGTGTTTGCCACGTAAGTCGATGTTATAACGGTCAAGCAGCGTAATGATGCCTTTAGGCGTACAAGAGCGAAGCTTAGGCATACGCTGAGCCAAACGACCTACGTTGTATGGGTGGAAGCCATCAACGTCTTTTTCCGGCGTGATGCGCTCAAGAACTTGAGTGCTATCAATACCAGCTGGTAGAGGAAGTTGAACAAGAATACCGTCAATCTCCGGGTCTTCGTTCAGTTGGTCTACCAGTGTTAATAATTCGTCTTCTGTCGCAGTGGCTGGCAAGTCGTAAGATTTAGATACGAAGCCAACTTCTTCACATGCTTTACGTTTACTTCCTACGTAAACCTGAGAAGCAGGGTCTTCACCCACTAAAACAACCGCTAGGCCCGGAGCGCGTAATCCAGCTTGAGTGCGAGCTTTTACACGAGCCGCAACTTCAGAGCGAACCGTTTGAGAAATTAGCTTTCCATCAATATTTTGAGCAGTCATGAATTTCCTTAGTATTGATATTCAAGTTAGTGGCTGATGTTTTTGGCGCATTATTCCAGAAAATCTTTTTGATTACCATCAAGCAAACGTTTGCTTTGTTCTATTTTCCAACACTTATAATCTCATTGCCCTTTTTTTACTCACTTGGATCAGAATGTTACACAAAGCCGTTGCTTTACTGATTCGAATTCGTATAATCCTTTCCTGTAGCGCGCCCTTAGCTCAGCTGGATAGAGCACCTCCCTTCTAAGGAGGTGGTCGAAGGTTCGAATCCTTCAGGGCGTACCACTATTTAAAGAAACCCGATAACTCTCTGAGTTGTCGGGTTTTTTGCTTTCTCACCATAATAAAAACAATCATCTCCGATCGCCACTCATTTCCCCTCGTTATTCATTTCATTCGGCTGATGTAATAGAAAGTTAAAATTGTTGGTTTTTTGGGGTTTACATCATTTGGTAATAAAGCCAATATGAATTCACGAAGAATAGACAAGTAAAGCTGTTAGCCCGTAGGTTTAGGAATCAAACCTTCTGCTCAATGGCTGATTTAGAGGAAGTAATGGCAGGAAACAGTATCGGACAACATTTCCGCGTGACTACGTTCGGAGAAAGTCACGGTATCGCACTAGGATGTATCGTAGATGGATGCCCACCAGGATTAGAAATTACCGAAGCAGACCTTCAAAGAGATTTGGATCGTCGTCGCCCAGGTACTTCTCGTTATACAACGGCTCGCCGTGAAGCGGATGAAGTGAAAATCTTATCAGGTGTATTTGAAGGCCAAACTACGGGTACTTCTATTGGTCTATTGATTGAAAATACAGACCAACGCTCTAAAGACTATTCCGAAATTAAAGACAAGTTCCGCCCTGGCCACGCTGATTATACCTACCATCAAAAGTACGGTGTGCGTGATTACCGAGGTGGCGGTCGCTCTTCTGCTCGTGAAACTGCAATGCGTGTTGCGGCAGGTGCGATTGCGAAGAAATACCTTAAGCAAGAATTTGGTGTTGAAATCCAAGCTTATCTTTCTCAAATGGGTGATATCTCAATTGATAAAGTGGATTGGAACGAGATCGAAAACAACGCTTTCTTCTGCCCTGATGCCGACAAAGTGCCTGAATTTGACCAACTGATTCGTGACTTGCTAAAAGAAGGCAACTCGATCGGTGCGAAGATTCAAGTGGTTGCGACTAAAGTGCCTGTAGGCCTTGGTGAGCCAATCTTTGATCGTCTAGATGCAGACATCGCGCACGCTCTAATGAGCATCAATGCGGTGAAAGGTGTTGAGATTGGTGATGGCTTCGATGTCGTCAACCAACGCGGTAGTGAACACCGTGATCCATTAACTCCAGAAGGCTTCAGTAGCAACCACGCTGGCGGTATCTTAGGCGGTATTTCTACTGGCCAAGATATTGTGGCAAGTATTGCACTTAAGCCAACATCAAGCATTACTGTACCTGGTGACACCATCACTAAAGACGGTGAAGCAACACAGCTAATCACTAAAGGTCGTCACGACCCATGTGTTGGTATTCGTGCAGTGCCTATCGCAGAAGCGATGTTAGCGATTGTATTGCTTGATCACTTGCTGCGTCATCGTGGTCAAAACTTTGGTGTGACAACAGAAACGCCAAAAATCTAGTTCTGCTTCGTTTTATTCAGAACCGATTTGAAACTGATTTGAGAGAAATCAAAAAGGGTTGCTTCGTAATGAAGCAACCCTTTTTATATTCTGCGTCATTGAAAATATATTATCTAATGCACAGAGCTTTCCGGATCAAGCTGGAACGAAGGCAAGCGCCATTTGAATCTCACTGCTGCCATGCGCAGTAAATAGCCTACAACCAATGTCACGATCGTCGCGGTCACATCGTTTATGCCTAGTTCAAGAAGACCTAAGTACAAGCCTGAAGCGACAAGGGCGACAGATGCGTACAACTCTTCATGCAAGACTAGTGGCGTTTGACGACAGATAAGATCGCGCAGCAGGCCACCAAACACGCCAGTCACTAATGCAGACACCATACAAATCATTGGGTGCAGACCCATGGTCATCGCTACTTTAGTACCAATGATACTAAATACGATAAGCCCCAACGCATCCAAACGAATGAACAAGCCTTTTAGCTTGATTACCCATTTGGCTAATCCCGTTGTGATAACACCAGCAATACAAGTGATCGCCAGATACTGGGGGTTTTCAACCCAGCCTAAAGGGTAATGGCCGAGTAAAATATCTCTTACTGTACCTCCGCCAATTGCCGTTGCACTCGCAACCAGCATTACACCAAACCAATCCATTTTTTGTTTGCCAGCACTGAGAGCACCGGTCATGGCTTCTGCCGTGATGCCAATGATATACAAAACACTTAGTAGCATTGCTGTAGCTCTATAATTTAGGTCTATAAATTGGAGTCTTATAGGCCATAGGGATATAAAAATGAAGCGCGAGTGTAGTAGTAAAAACGCTGATTGACGAATGAATATTTGTACCGTGAATAGGCATTTCAGATTAGCTAAACTAATCATTCACCTCAAAGTGGTGTAATCTGGGATCAGCAATCGATTGTCATCGTAAAGTATTATGATGAACCTAATGTCATTGCCAGTGATAGGGCTTTACCGAGCGCTTAAAAAAACGCAAAATGCCCCAGTTCTTTTTACTTAAATTTGATCTTATGACACACCAATACCCAGACATCATCGACATTTTCAATCAAACCTTTTTCGAGAGCTTCAATACTAAGCTAGAACTGGGAGCGGACGAGCCTATTTACCTGCCAGCCGATGAGGAGATTCCTCATCACCGTATCGTTTTTGCTCGTGGCTTTTATGCTTCAGCACTTCACGAGATAGCGCACTGGTGTGTGGCTGGTCCTGAGCGTCGTTTATTGGAAGATTTTGGTTACTGGTATGAGCCTGATGGCCGAACAGAGTCGGTTCAAGCTGAGTTTGAAAAAGTGGAAATTCGCCCACAAGCGTATGAATGGATCATTGCGACCAGCGCAGGCTTTCCTTTTAATGTTAGCTGTGACAATCTACACGGCGATTTTGAGCCAGATCGTTTGGCCTTTATGAACAAAGTACACAGCGAAGTCATGGGTATCTTTGAAGCTGGTCTGCCGCCTCGCGTGAAAATGCTCTCTGAAGCATTACGCAGCTTCTACGATGTAGAACCTTTATGTACTAGCCAATTTATTGTGAAATAAGAGAATATTATGATTATCGAATTTGAAGAAAAACTACTTGAATTAATTGATGCTCGCATTGAAAACGCATCAGATGATGAACTGTTTGCTGGTGGTTACTTACGTGGTCATATTTCTCTTTCAGTAGCTTCATGTGAAGAAGACGGTATTGAAGACGTAGCAGAAGTTAAATTGCGTATTGAGAAGAGCCTAGAAGACGCACGTTCTGAATTGACGCCAGCCGATCGTACGATCGTTAATGACCTTTGGGTTGAGCTGCAAAACCAAGCTTAATTTTAGTCGTTTAGCATTATTCGTCTACCGTAATTCGCTCACAACTCTCCCTCCTCATTTTTGAGCGAACCAATAATTTGAGACTCATTCGAATTTTTTGAATGAGTCCGTTCAATCCTTGTGATGGTTCCATTTTCTGACTACGTTATTCTAATCCCACTTAACGGAATCACAGAAAAGGTCACATCATGAAAGTTATCGCATTTGGCGCAAGCACCAGCTCTACCTCTATCAACAAAACTCTAGCAACTTACGCAGCTAACTTGATTGAAGGTGCTGAAGTCAAAGTTCTAAACATCAACGATTACAACGTTCCTATGTTCAGTGAAGACACTGAAAAAGAGATTGGTCAAGCGGAAGGTGCTCAAGCATTCTTACGTGACCTAGCAGAAGCTGACGCATTTGTTATCTCTTTCGCTGAGCACAACGGCCACTACCCAGCGGCGTACAAAAACCTATTTGACTGGGCGACACGCATTGAGCGTTCAGTATTTGGCGAGAAACCTGCGGTTTACTTAGCGACATCACCAGGCCCTGGTGGCGCACAAACGGTACTAGGTGCAGCAACGGGTTCAGCACCATACTTTGGCGGCAACGTAAAAGCGTCAGTTTCGGTACCAAGCTTCTACAATAACTTCGATTTTGAATCTGGTTCTATCAGCAACGAAGAGATTGCTCAACAGATCAAAGACGCGGTTGCTAAGCTGTAAATACTGCTTCGTTTAGAGCATCAGTTTAGAGCAACACGAACATCAAAAAGCCCGAGGGACATAATGTCGCTCGGGCTTTCTAGCTTTTAGCCTTTAGTTTTAGATATTTCTGATATTCAGAAACTTCAGATGTTCAGAATAGCTGAACTAGAAACTATGAATTTGATTTAGAGTGCTTGTCTGCAACCCATCCAGCCGTTAATGCCTTACCTTTACGCAGTCTGCGTACCCACATTCGACTTGGGTGAATCGCCTCAAGCACATCAACAGGCAAGGGCAGCGGATCGCCACAGATCTGTGATGCTAACACTTCGGCCAATAATGGTGCAGAGCTCAAGCCACGTGAGCCTAGCCCGATAAAGCAGTATAGGTTAGGGAAGCTTGTTACCGTTTCAACATCCTCAACCGAGTCACGCTGCGGGTTGAAGTTGTGCAGGTCTTGGTACTGCTCCTTAATGGCTTCAAAGTCACCAACGTTTCCGACAAACGGAAGGTGGTCACGGCTTACGCTTCGGATACCTTGGCGCGCTAAGTTGTCACTGGTGTCGACATCTTTTGTCCATGCTTGGTCTGGTAACGACCCATGTAGGCGCTCGCCATTGTGCTGCTGAACCTCAATATCAAATTCTTGGTCGATATTGGTTTTGTCGTAGTTCGCACCAATACAGTGATGCCCATTGTTTGGGTTCTGTGGCGTCAAATAACCATCAAAACACAACACCGTTTTTAGTTGACTGAGGTTTTCTGTGCTCGGGATATGGCTCACTTGCCCTTTAACTGGCGTCAGAGGTACGGGGCGAGTTTGTTCAAACTGAGTGAATTTGTGTCCGTTCGCGACAACTACTTGGTCGTGCTTGGTTTGAATCTCACCTTGAGGTGTCTCAAGTGTCAGCAACCATTGCTGTTCTGTTTCTAACCATTCAAGTTGCGTTACTTGATGTTGATAGTGCGCGCTCACTTGGTTGGTCTCTTCTAACCTGCCAATCAAACCTTGAGTCAGTTGGAGAGGGCTTAACCAACCTCCCAGTGGAAAGTAAACACTCTCTTTATTAACCGGTAGGCCAATCTTTTCATTCGCTTGTTCTGGCGATAAACGCTGAATCAGATCTGTGTGGAAATTGCCTTCTAACATGCGATTGAGCTTTTTAGTGGAACCTTCATCCCACATCAGAATATTCACGCCACACCAACTGTAGTCAAACTCAATAGATTGTGCCGCCTGATTAATAAACTGACGAGCAAACAGTAACCCTGGACCAAACACGCGAGACACGTTCGATGTCGCTTCGCTGAGTAGCGGATAAATGGCACCTTGATTGTTGCCAGAGGCATTGCCCGCTGCTTGTGGGTGTTCACAATAAAGGGTGATGTTTTTACCACGTCGGCTTAGCGTTTTGGCTAATGCAGCACTGGCGACACCACCACCAATGATCGCAATGTCTTGTGATTCACTGTGCTCTGAAAGGCCATACCAAGGTTTAATGTTGGTGTGAGCGTGCTTCTCATCAAGTCGCCCGGCAATCATTTCCCGCTTAGTACCAAAGCCTTTAACTTTTTTCATCGCAAAGCCAGCTTCGATTAAACCGCGGCGAACAAAACCGGCAGCGGTAAACGTTGCACAGCTGCAATCTTGTTTTGCCAGTTTGGCCATGCCGTTGAATAGGTTTTGATTCCACATTTCAGGGTTTTTGCTTGGAGCAAAGCCATCTAAGAACCACGCATCGACTAAACCTTTGCGAGGGGTCGGCACGTTTGGCATACAATCCTGGCTCTTCTCCGCTTAGATGAGCTTGATTTCTGGGTAAAAGGTAGAGTGAGTTTC
>NZ_JBGONI010000020.1:0-84856 GCF_041439035.1 Vibrio sp. 1F263
AGATTTATTGGTTAATAGTAATGGCAATCCGAAAAACATCGGTCTGATAAATATAAGAATTAGTGGTTATCTATTCCCACACCATTACCAATTTAACCCTGTCGAACCGACAAGAGGCAACTTGAATGTTAGAGAAAAAAGACGCAATGAGTGCAATTGCAAGCTACAGAATGGAAAGCACACTTCGTGGAGTCGACTTAAATCTTTTGACTGTATTTGATGCAGTTATGCAAGAGCAAAATATTACACGTGCAGCTCATAATCTGGGCATGTCTCAGCCAGCGGTAAGTAATGCTGTTGCTCGTTTGAAAGTAATGTTCAACGACGAGCTATTCATGCGTCAAGGTCGTGGTATTCAACCGACTCAACGTGCTCGTCAGTTGTTTGGCCCAATCCGCCAAGCGCTGCAGTTAGTACGCAACGAATTGCCAAGTTCTGTATTCTCACCAGAGTCGTCTTCTCGTTTGTTCAAACTTGCAATTTGTAGCCCTTGCGACATGCGTTTTGCACCTAAGATTATGTCGACAATCAACGACCAAGCACCTAGCGTTAATCTGCACATGGATGCGGAATTTGACCGTCAACTTTCTGAGCGCATGCGTTACCAAGAAATTGACTTCGTTATTGATTACTCGCGTTTTGATGAGCAAGGTTTCTCAAGCACTGAAATCTTCCAAGATGAATTGGTTGTGGTCGCTTCTGCTTCTCACCCACGCATCAACGGTGAAGTTTCAGCGGCAGAGTTGCTTAACGAAAAGCACGCTAAACTGTCTCGCATCCATGGTCAACGTAGCTTCTCTGAGCAAGCTTACCGTGACCTCGATTGCACACCTTTCTACGAAGGTACGAGCTTAAGCAACGTACTTTACGTTGTTGGTCAATCTGAACTTGTGACGATAGCTCCTCGTTGGATGGTAGAACATGCAGCAAACAAAGATCAGCTTCAGATTCTAGATTTCCCATTCGATAATGCGGCGATTTCTGGCTTCCTTAGCTGGCACGAATCAAGTGAAAAGGACAAAGGACACATCTGGTTACGAGATCAGTTAATGATGATCTGTGGCGAAGTAGTGGCGCTTAACTAGACACTAATTCCTATGATTTATAAGCCCTAAGCTATGAGTCTGGCTTGGGGTTTTTTTGTACCTGCTATTTTTGTTGATAGAAAACTTAGCGTGAGACGTACTATTACTTATAACTTTGAGCTTCATCAGTTGCCTTTTCCATGATCAGAGGTACACTTGTGCGCTCAAAAAAGCTTACAGGTGTAAGCCAAAGGTAAAGAGATGGCCAATTTAGATTTTCATATCGTAAAAAGACTTCGTGACCAAATTGCCCAAGGTGGCAACCGTACAGCTTTGAAGCACAAAGTAGGCAATGTATGGCAAGGTATTAGCTGGGAACAATTTGGACAACAAATCGATACGCTTTCATTAGCGCTATTGGCTCAAGGATTGAGAGTTCAGGATAAGATCGGTATCTTCTCGAACAATATGCCTCAGTGGACTGTGGCTGACTTCGCATCCTTACAAGCGCGTCTTGTAACGGTACCAATCTACCCAACCAACACAGCGGCGCAGTCTTCTTACATTATCCAAAATGCAGATGTGAAGATCTTATTCGTTGGCGAGCAAGCTCAGTTCGATGCGGCGGTTAGCCTTTTTGAAGAGTGTGAACAGCTAGAAGTTGTTGTGGCGATGTCTGATGATATCGATCTGCAAGGACATCGCTTTGCCGTCTCTTGGAAAGAGTTCATGGCTCGTGGTGTTGAAGAGCAGCGAGCTGAGCTTGATGTTCGTCTTGCGGATGCCAGCATGGATGACTTACTGACGCTTATCTATACCTCTGGTACAACGGGCCAGCCTAAAGGTGTAATGCTTGATTACACTAATGTTGGCTATCAACTAAAAGGCCATGATGAGCGTCTCAGCTTAAGCAAAGACGACGTCTCATTGTGTTTCTTACCTCTATCACATGTATTTGAGCGCGCTTGGACTTTCTATGTCCTTTATAAAGGCGCAATCAACTGCTATTTGCAAGACACCATGCAAGTTCGTGATGCATTGAGTGATGTTAAACCAACGGTTATGTCTGCTGTTCCTCGCTTCTACGAGAAGATTTTCTCAGCGATTCACGAGAAAGTATCTAAAGCACCGTTTATTCGTAAAGTACTCTTTACTTGGGCGGTGAACATGGGCGCGAAGCTTTCTGTTTGTCATCAAGAAGGTCGTACACCATCATTCATGCTGAAGAAGAGCCATGCGCTTGCTGACAAGCTTGTGTTATCTAAACTGCGAGCTCTGTTAGGTGGTAACATCAACTTCATGCCATGTGGTGGCGCGAAGCTTGATGAAACCATTGGTCGCTTCTTCCACGCGATTGGTATCAATGTAAAACTTGGCTACGGCATGACAGAAACCACGGCAACAGTATCGTGCTGGGATGACCGTTGTTTTAACCCTGATTCGATCGGTATGTCGATGCCGGGCGCTGAAGTGAAAATTGGCGCTAAGGATGAGATCCTTGTTCGTGGCCCAATGGTGATGCGTGGCTACTACAAGATGCCAGAAGAGACAGCTAAGACATTTGACGAGCATGGTTTCCTGAAAACGGGTGATGCGGGTCATTTTGATGAAAATGGTAATCTATTCATTACTGATCGCATCAAAGAATTAATGAAGACTTCTGGCGGTAAGTACATTGCACCGCAAGTGGTTGAAGGCGCAATTGGTAAAGATCACTTTATCGAGCAGATTGCTGTTATCGCTGATACGCGCAAATTCGTTTCTGCACTGATTGTTCCTTGTTATGACTCGCTAGAAGAGTATGCCAAAGAGCTTAATATCAAATATCATGACCGTGTGGAACTTGTTAAAAATCACCAAATAGTAGAGATGCTAGAGAAGCGTGTGAATGACTTACAACAAGAGCTAGCGAAGTTTGAGCAAGTGAAGAAGTTTAAGTTGCTGCCAAAAGCGTTTTCTATGGATGATGGTGAGCTAACACCGACCCAGAAACTGCGTCGTAAGGTTATTAACGATAAGTATCAAGACGAAATCGAAGAAATGTACAACGAAAAGCCTAAAGATAAGTAGTTTTCTGTTTAGATAAATTTTCAGTTGTTTAAAAATCCCCCTACGAATGTGATTGCATTTTTAGGGGGATTTTTTGTATCTAATGACACAGCACAATGTGCGAAAGCGCACACCAACAAGCTCGCTGTTTATCGATAAATAGCGAACTGTTGAAATATTAAGTGCTTTTTTTTATCAAGTAGGCAGTGTTTAAACCTGGTGTGAAAGCCTGTATTGGGTTTTATTTGATGCTTTGAGCTAATAGTTGGTTTTTTGGCACAGTTGCCGAATAACAGGCGTTAGACCAGATGATAATAAAGCGTTAAAGTTGTTTCGTATTACTGTTTGTTGTTATCACAACAGACAGCCATAGCCGAAAAAGTGGAAGTATTTCGAATTAGGCTACGAATAAGCCCTAGACTATGAAAAACCAGCCCAACATGTTCACCAAATGTGATTGGAAACTGGTGAGGAGAGCAATATGACAACAAAACCTGAAACAGCCATGTCATCCGGCGCTGAAATGTTATCCGGCGCTGAGATGGTGGTGCAGTCTCTAATTGAAGAGGGTGTAGAACAAATCTTTGGTTATCCAGGTGGTTCTGTACTTGATATCTACGATGCGCTGCATGCTAAAACTGCTGAAATTAAACACGTATTAGTACGACACGAACAAGCCGCTACCCACATGGCAGATGGCTATACTCGTTCTACCGGTAAGCCGGGTGTAGTACTTGTGTGTTCTGGTCCAGGTGCGACCAATACCGTTACTGGTATTGCAACAGCCTACATGGACTCAATCCCAATGATTGTTATTTCTGGTAACGTACCAAATAACCTTATTGGTAACGACGCCTTCCAAGAGTGTGACATCGTTGGTGTATCACGCCCGATCGTTAAACACAGCTTCCTCGTTAAGAAAGCGGAAGATATCCCTGAAGTCGTTAAAAAAGCATTCTATATTTCAACGACAGGACGTCCAGGTCCTGTGGTTATTGATCTGCCAAAAGACATTTTAAACCCACAAATTAAGCTTCCTTATGAATACCCAGAAACGATCAAAATGCGTTCATATAACCCAACGGTTACGGGTCATAAAGGTCAGATCAAAAAGGCGCTGAAAGCCCTTCTTGAAGCGAAGAAGCCGGTACTTTATGTCGGTGGTGGTGCGGTTATTTCTGAGGCAGATAAGCCGTTGTTAAAATTAGCAGAGGCACTGAATTTACCCGTGGTAAGTACCCTAATGGGGCTTGGCGCTTTCCCTGGTACTCATAAGAACTCTTTGGGTATGTTGGGCATGCATGGTTTGTATGAAGCCAATATGGCGATGCACAATGCGGACTTGATCTTTGGTATTGGCGTACGTTTCGATGATCGAACGACCAATAACCTAGATAAATACTGTCCTGATGCGAAGATCATGCACATTGATATCGATCCATCTTCTATCTCTAAGAACGTTAAAGTGGATCTTCCGATTGTAGGTTCAGCGGAAAAAGTATTAGAAAGCATGGTTAACCTGCTTATTGAGCAAGGTGGAACTAACGATGCAGAAGCGATGGAAAGCTGGTGGAATGAAATTAAACAGTGGCAAGAACGTGACTGCTTAGCGTATGACAAAACGTCGGGTCGAATTAAGCCACAACAAGTTATTGAAACACTGCATAAAGTAACCAATGGCGATGCCTATGTTGCTTCGGATGTAGGTCAACACCAAATGTTTGCTGCTTTGTACTACCCGTTTGACAAGCCGCGTCGTTGGATTAACTCTGGTGGTCTAGGCACGATGGGCTTTGGCTTACCTGCTGGTATGGGCGTTAAGTTTGCGAAACCTGATGAAGAAGTTGTGATTGTTACTGGTGACGGCAGTATTCAAATGAATATCCAAGAGCTGTCGACTGCGCTGCAATACAATATTCCCGTTAAGATTATTAATCTTAACAACCGTTTCTTAGGCATGGTAAAACAGTGGCAAGACATTGTTTATCAAGGTCGTTACTCTAATTCATATATGGACTCTGTTCCTGATTTTGCTGCTATCGCTGAGGCTTATGGCCACGTTGGCATGCGTATTTCATCTCCGGATGAATTGGAATCAGGTTTGGAAAAAGCACTGGCGATGAAAGACCGTTTGGTATTTGTCGATATTAGTGTGGATGACACCGAGCACGTATACCCAATGCAGATCAAAGGCGAGGGTATGGATAACATGTGGCTAAGCAAAACGGAGAGAACATAATATGAGACACATCCTTTCACTATTAATGGAAAACCAACCAGGTGCACTATCTCGTGTGGTTGGCTTGTTTTCTCAGCGTGGCTACAACATCGAGTCTTTGAATGTATCCCCTACGGATGATCCAACGCTTTCTCGTCTGAATGTCACCACTAACTCAAGCGAAATGCAGCTTGAGCAGATCCAAAAACAGCTACACAAGTTAATCGACGTACTTAAGGTACAAGAAGTGTCTGAGCTTGAGCATATCGAGCGTGAACTTCTGATGGTAAAAGTACGCGCTAGCGGCTTTGCTCGCGCTGAAGTGAAACGCACAGCGGATATATTCCGTGGTCAAATCGTTGATGTGACGGCTTCGCAATATACGGTTCAAATGGCCGGCACTAGCGAGAAGCTGGATGCTTTCATTCAGGCATTGTCTGAAGTAACGGAAGTACTTGAAGTGGCTCGAAGTGGGGTTGTTGGCATCGCACGTGGTGAACGAGCGTTGAAAGCCTAACGAAGAAAGATTTAAAGCTGCTTTTAAGCTAAAACAGAGCATTTAATCGTTTGAAAAAATAGCGATTTTACTGATACGAACGGCCCTTAATTTGGGCCGTTTTGCTTTCTGGAAGTAAGCATCGTTTATCCACAAAGTTTATATGATTAGACTAAAGTCTAATGCTCTCGATGATTTGAACTAAACTGAACGATAACCATACAGTCTGATTGAAAGAGGCGTGGTATGTTTGTCGATTTTTTAGTGAGGTTAACCATAGGTATATTAGCCGTTCTTGGCTTTCAACTGAGTGCATTGTATTTTTTACCTATGGTTGTGCTACTCAATACTCATCACAAAGAGTTTTTTGGGTGGTAGTTCAGCCGTAATGCTGGAAATAAAAAACGGAGCTATTAGGCTCCGTTTTTATGTGGTTAGAATCTATCTTGGCATTATGCGGCTTCGATAACTTCTTCAATTCGTTTCATTGAACTTAACAGGTGTTGATCCAAGAGCTCTGTCGCTTGATCGACATTTTTCGCAAGTACTAGTTTCATGATCATTTCATGCTCATCAATATTGAACAGATCATCAGTCGCGCTTTTCGCTGACATCGCTAGGAAGCGGTAGCGTTTTACTTGATTGATAAGATCATCAAAGAACTTAAACATGTTCTCTGAGTCTGCGCCTTCAAGTAACGCTGCATGGAATTGCTGGTGACGCTCTTCCCACTCAACACAATCAAACTCTTCTGAGACATATTGTATGCGTGATAGCTTGTGGTAGGAGGTTAATACTTCCAATTCCCAGCTTTCATCGCCTGCTGAAATTGCCTTTTTAAGCAGAACAGAAGAGACAACACGAAGGCTTTCATATAGGTCATTGAGTTCTTTCTTTGATACCGGTGATACCCAACAGCCTTTTTGTGGCTCTAGCTTTACGTATTTACTCCAAGATAGCTGCACTAAGGCTTCGCGAATTGGAGATGCGCCGACGTTGTATCGTGCTTTGAGATCAGCTACAACGAGTTTTTTACCTGGGGTTAATTCACCATTGAGAATATCTTGGCGAATCATCTTTGATACTTTGTCAGTAAGCGTAGGACTAGACATTACAAACCTCATGTATATTTGATTTCTAGTCTGCTAATCCGTTTCTTAGGAAGAGTTTATTGGAGTTTAACAGTACGTAGTTCTAATGTGATTGATAATACAGCGTACTGAAAAGTTAGGCAAGATTTTGTTTCATAAAAAAAGAGGGCCGAAGCCCTCTTTTATATTTTATGCGAATCGGTTCATTCTTATAGAACGTGAACAGATGCTGTGTTTGTAGTACCAGAAGCGACTAGAGCACCAGAAACCATAACTACGATGTCGCCTTTGTTACCTAGGCCAGATTGTAGAGCGATTTCTTTACCGTTGATGTAGAACGCGTCTGTGTTCTCGATAGAGTCAACAAGAACTGGCTTAACACCTTTAGTAAGAACTAGCTGTGCAGCTGTCTTTTCGTTAGTTGTTAGAGCAAGGATGTTTGCAGTTGGGAAGTATTTACGTACTGAACGTGCAGACTTACCGCCTTCAGTTGCAACAACGATTAGAGGAGCAGCTAGCTTCTCTGCTGTGTCTACAGCGCCTTTACATACTGCTTCAGTGATGCGTAGACGTGGGCTGTCTAGACGAGAACCTAGCTCAGCTTTAAGAGCTGAATCAGTACGGTTCGCGATTTGAGCCATGATAGTAACAGCTTCAACTGGGTACTTACCTTTAGCAGTTTCACCAGAAAGCATTACTGCATCAGTACCATCCATGATTGCGTTCGCAACGTCACCCGCTTCTGCACGAGTTGGACGTGGGTTGCTGATCATAGAGTCAAGCATTTGAGTTGCAGTGATAACCATCTTACGTGCGCGGTTACACTTCTCGATCATCATCTTCTGAGCGAAGATTACTTCTTCAGCTGGGATTTCAACACCTAGGTCACCACGAGCAACCATGATGCCGTCAGAAGCTTCAAGGATTGAATCGAAGTTATCTACACCTTCTTGGTTTTCAATCTTAGAAATGATGTGGATGTTCTCGCCGCCGTTAGCGTTTAGAAGCTCACGGATTTCTTTAACGTCTTCTTCTTTACGAATGAAAGAAGCAGCTACGAAATCAACGCCTTGCTCGCAACCAAACTTAAGGTCAGCTTTGTCTTTCTCAGAAAGAGCTGGAAGTTGAACAGAAACGCCAGGAAGGTTAACACCTTTGTTTTCGCCTAGAGCACCGTTGTTAAGAACTTTACACTTAACTTCAGTTTCTGTTGTTGCGATAACTTCCATTTCGATTAGGCCATCATCAACAAGGATAGTGTTACCTGCTGTTAGGTCCTTAGCGAAACCTAGGTAAGTTACTGCTACTACGTCTTTGTTACCAACAACTGTTGCGTCAGTTGTGAAAGTGAACTCTTGACCAGCTACTAGATCTACGTCGTTACCATCTTCAAGTTTGATAGTACGGATTTCTGGACCTTTAGTATCTAGAAGGATCGCAAGTTGCTCACCATTGTTTTCCATTACTTTACGGAAGTTCGCGATACGAGTGCCGTGCTCTGCGAAATCACCGTGAGAGAAGTTAAGACGCATAACGTTCATGCCAGCATCTACTAGTTCAGTTAGCTTCTCTACAGATTCAGTTTTAGGGCCAATCGTACATACGATTTTGGTCTTTTTCATGGAAGGTACTCTCCGGTAAGTATTGTTACAATTTGAAATTTATTTAAGTTCTGAAGATTGGTCCGCTACATCAACATTTTGTGCCTGTTGTGTAAAAGCGCGGGACTTCCAATATGTCCTTCAGAGTTGTAAGTCTTTCATCAATTTTAGTCATTTTATGACCAAAAGATTTTGATTCAATATCGGTTTTCTGTGACTTACCCCACTATATAGGCGGTAAGTTGCAAAAAAATAACAGTCAGTTTTGTAATTTTTTTTCTTTTCGGGTGCGGATTCTACCACCTAATGAGTTCAATATCACTGCTTAACAATTGTCTTAGGACAAGGTTTTATCGCTATTTATTAATTTTTTGGATCAAAATAAATGGACTAAATAGTTTCGTTGTAACTATAATATGTTTCAAATCGAAACTTACTGGCCTTTTTTAAATGTCGAAACGAAACACCCAGCTCAGAAGACATGCTATTTCTAACCTCGTTAATGAAAAGGGGGAGGTTAGTGTTGATGAACTATCCGCTAAATTCGAAACCTCAGAGGTCACGATTAGAAAGGACTTAGCGTCTTTAGAGAAAAACGGTCAGCTTTTGCGCCGTTATGGTGGTGCGATTTCATTACCGAAAGAGGTTGTGAACGAAGAACTGGGTCCACAAGTTTCGACTCGAAAGATTTCATTAGCGAAAGCCGCTGCAGATTTAATTCGCGACCATAATCGCATTGTGATCGATAGCGGTAGCACGACAGGGGCGCTAATTCAGCAGCTCAATAGCAAGCGTGGTTTGGTTGTGATGACCAACTCGTTGCACGTTGCTAATGCACTTAATGAGTTGGAAAGCGAACCAACACTGCTAATGACCGGCGGCACTTGGGATACCCATTCGGATTCTTTTCAAGGCAAAGTCGCAGAATCAGTATTTCGAGCTTACGATTTTGATCAACTATTTATCGGGGCTGATGGTATCGACCTTGATAGAGGCACAACCACGTTCAATGAATTGGTTGGTCTAAGTAAAGTAATGGCTGAAGTGTCACGAGAAGTGATCGTGATGGTTGAGTCGGAAAAGGTGGGACGAAAGATCCCGAACTTAGAGCTGGCATGGGAACATATTGACATCTTAATTACCGATACAGACTTAGGCGAAGAATCCAAAGCAAGTATCGAATCACATGATGTTCGAGTGATCCTGACCGATCCAGCGTAAAAACAAATTTAAGTATTATGCATTTACCTTCCTATAATTGATCTTAATAAAGATCTGGCCTTTGCTTGCTGCCAATAGGAATAAAACGAAATTGATGGAGTGAAACTATGTGTGGAATTGTTGGTGCAGTAGCACAGCGTGATGTAGCTGAAATTTTAGTAGAAGGCCTTCGCCGCCTAGAATACCGAGGCTACGATTCAGCGGGTGTCGCTGTAGTTGATAGCGAATCTAACCTAACTCGTGTACGCCGCCTTGGTAAAGTACAAGAGCTAGCAGACGCAGTCGATCAACAACATGTCATTGGCGGTACTGGTATTGCGCATACACGTTGGGCGACACACGGTGAGCCTTCAGAAGCAAACGCACATCCACACATGTCTGGCGATATTGCTGTTGTACACAATGGCATTATCGAAAACCACGAAACACTGCGCGCTCTGCTGCAAGAGCGTGGCTACGTGTTTACTTCACAAACAGATACTGAAGTTATCGCTCACTTAGTTGAGTGGGAACTTCGCACGTCAGCTTCTTTGGTTGAAGCTCTGCAAAAAACAGCCAAACAATTAGACGGTGCATACGGCACAGTAGCGGTTGATCGCAAAGATCCTAGCCGTATCGTTGTTGCTCGTTCTGGTAGCCCAATCGTTATCGGTTTTGGTGTGGGCGAGAACTTCCTTGCTTCTGACCAACTAGCACTATTAAGCGTGACTCGTCGCTTCATGTACCTAGAAGAGGGGGATGTTGCTGAGGTAACTCGTCGTGATGTTACGGTATTTGATGTGGCGGGTGAGCGTGTTGAGCGTGAAATCGTTGAATCAAACGCAGAACACGATGCAGGTGACAAAGGTCAATACCGTCACTTCATGCAGAAAGAGATCTTTGAGCAGCCAACAGCGCTGATCAACACAATGGAAGGCCGTATCTCTGACACTTCGGTTATCACTAACGCGATTGGTGTTAAAGCGGAAGAGATCCTAAGCAAGGTTGAACACGTACAGATCATCGCATGTGGTACGTCTTACAATTCAGGCATGGCTGCGCGTTACTGGTTTGAATCTCTAGCAGGCGTAAGCTGTGACGTAGAGATTGCTTCTGAATTCCGTTACCGTGATTTCGTTGTTCGTCCGAATAGCCTATTGGTGACTCTGTCTCAGTCTGGTGAAACGGCGGATACGCTTGCTGCACTTCGTCTTGCAAAAGAGAAGGGTTACATGTCAGCAATGACAATCTGTAACGTTGCAGGTTCTTCGTTAGTTCGTGAATCTGATTTTGCCTTCATGACTCGCGCAGGAACTGAAATCGGTGTTGCTTCAACTAAAGCCTTCACAACACAGCTAGCGGCTATGTTGATGATGGTGACTTCAATTGGTCGTCTACAAGGTCGCATCAATGAAGAGAAAGAAGCGGAAATCGTTCAAGCACTGCATCAATTGCCTGCTGATATTGAAAAAGCATTGGCATTTGATAAAGAGATCGAAGCACTGGCTCCTGATTTTGCTGATAAGCACCACACACTATTCTTGGGTCGTGGTGAGTTCTACCCAATCGCGATGGAAGCGTCTCTGAAACTGAAAGAGATCTCTTACATCCACGCAGAAGCATACGCGGCTGGTGAGCTTAAGCACGGTCCTTTGGCTCTTATCGATGCAGATATGCCAGTCGTCGTTATTGCACCAAGCAACGACTTGCTAGAGAAGCTGAAATCAAACGTTGAAGAAGTACGTGCTCGTGGCGGTCTACTTTACGTATTCGCAGATGAAGATGCAGGCTTTGAAAGCGATGAGAACATGAAGATCATCAAGATGCCTCATGTAAGTGAAGTAACAGCACCTATCTACTACACAGTACCAATGCAGCTGCTGTCTTACCACGTAGCGCTAATCAAAGGTACCGATGTTGACCAACCTCGTAACCTTGCGAAAGCGGTTACTGTTGAGTAATCGTTAGCTTATCTAAGAAAATTAGATAATAAGAAGCCCATCCTGTGATGGGCTTTTTTGTGTCTGCTAGTTAACGATTCGTGTTAGAGCTAGCTGTAGCGTCATTAAGCATTAAGCATTAAGCATTAAGCATTAAGCGCTAAGTGCTTGCTCTAGGTCAGCCAAGATATCGTCAATGTGCTCAATACCGACTGAGAGGCGAATCATCTCTGGTGACACACCTGCTTGCTTTTGTTCCGCTTCGCTTAGTTGACGGTGTGTTGTAGAAGCAGGGTGACAAGCGAGAGATTTTGCATCGCCAATGTTCACCAAGCGCTTGAATATTTGTAGCGCATCATAGAAACGAACACCGGCTTCATAACCATCTTTCAAGCCAAAAGATAAAATGGCAGACGGCTTACCTTGCATGTATTTCTCAGCCAGCGGATAGAACTCAGACGTTGGTAAACCAGCGTAGCTCACCCAACTCACTTTCTCATGTTGCTGAAGGTACTCTGCTACTTTTAGTGCGTTCTCTGTGTGTCGCTCCATGCGTAACGACAACGTTTCTAGACCTTGCATTAGCATGAAGGCATTCATAGGCGACAGTGCAGCGCCTGTATTACGTAGTGGAACCGTTCGAGCACGACCAATAAACGCGGCTTCACCAAAAGCCTCGGTGTACACCACACCGTGGTAAGAAGGTTCTGGCTGATTAAATACTGGGAAGCGATCTTTGTGCTCTGCCCATGGGAATTTGCCTGAGTCGACAATCACGCCACCCAATGTTGTTCCGTGACCACCAACGTATTTGGTGAGTGAGTGCACCACAATATCAGCACCAAAATCGATAGGTTTACACAACACAGGTGTCGCCACCGTGTTATCGACAATCACAGGTACACCTTGTGCGTGAGCAAGCTCAGCAACTCGTTCTAAGTCGATAATATTACCAGCGGGGTTACCGATACTTTCGCAGTAAACCGCTTTGGTTTTTTCATCAATCAGTGCCGCTAAGCTTTCAGGTTTGTCGTCTTTGGCAAAGCGAACTTCTATCCCTTGGTTTGGCAGCATGTGAGCAAATAGAGTGTAAGTACCGCCGTAAAGCTGAGGCGTTGAAACGATGTTGTCACCGATTTGTGCCAACGTTTGAATGGCGTAGTTGATCGCCGCGCTGCCCGCACTCACCACTAAGCCTGCAATACCACCCTCTAAGGCTGCCATGCGTTTTTCCAACACATCATTGGTTGGGTTCATTATGCGAGTGTAGATATTACCGGGTACCGCAAGATTAAACAGGTCTGCACCGTGTTGTGCGTCATCGAATTCGTAAGCAACGGTTTGGTAAATAGGGGTCGCAACTGATTTGGTTGTTGGATCAGTTTCGTAGCCGAAGTGAATCGAGAGCGTTTCGTCTTTCATGAGTCTTCCCTGAACTATTGAATGATTTGTGTACTCTCATATTGCCGATTTTTTTATAAAAGAAAAGTATATTTAGTCACAGAGAGGGAATTGGAATTGCGTGTGGGACAATTCGTTATTTGTAGGAAATACAGCGGTGAGTTGTACAGCTTCAGAAAAGCAAAAAGCCAGAGCAGTGTGAACTGTTCTGGCTTTTCTAATTTGGTGGCCCCTCCCAGATTTGAACTGGGGACCGAACGATTATGAGTCGTGCGCTCTAACCACTGAGCTAAGGGGCCGTAGGGCATAGATTATAGGGGAAGCATTCATTGGTGTCTAGACACTATGAGGGGCAATTCCGCTTACATCTTAGCCACTTAAATCATATAGGCACAAAAAAGGTGAGCCAACGCTCACCTTTTTTATTTTATGCTTAAAAGCTAACCACACTAAAGTGTGTAATTACTCGTCTAGGAAGCTACGCAGAGTTTCTGAGCGGCTTGGGTGACGAAGTTTACGCAGTGCTTTTGCTTCGATCTGACGGATACGTTCACGAGTAACGTCGAACTGCTTACCCACTTCTTCTAGAGTGTGGTCAGTGTTCATGTCGATACCGAAACGCATACGCAGTACTTTCGCTTCACGAGGCGTTAGGCCTGCAAGAACGTCTTTAGTTGCGCCGCGCAGGCTTGTTGCCGTTGCAGAGTCTAAAGGCAGTTCTAGCGTTGTATCCTCGATGAAATCACCTAGGTGCGAATCTTCGTCGTCACCGATTGGTGTCTCCATTGAGATAGGCTCTTTAGCGATTTTCAGTACTTTACGGATCTTGTCTTCAGGCATTTGCATGCGCTCAGCCAACTCTTCCGGAAGTGGTTCACGACCCATCTCTTGTAGCATTTGACGAGAGATACGGTTTAGTTTGTTGATCGTTTCGATCATGTGAACCGGAATACGGATAGTACGAGCTTGGTCGGCAATCGAACGAGTGATTGCTTGACGGATCCACCACGTAGCGTAAGTAGAGAACTTGTAACCACGACGGTATTCAAACTTATCTACTGCTTTCATCAGACCGATGTTACCTTCTTGGATTAGATCCAGGAATTGTAGACCACGGTTTGTGTACTTCTTAGCAATCGAGATTACTAGACGTAAGTTCGCTTCAACCATCTCTTTCTTAGCACGACGAGCTTTCGCTTCACCGATAGACATACGACGGCTGATATCTTTAATGCTTTGAACAGTAAGAGACGTTTCACGTTCGATTATATCCAGCTTTTGGATAGAACGACGGATGTCGTGTTCGTTACGTTTGATCTTTTCAGCGTATGGTTTGTCTGAAGCAAGAACTTCGTCCAACCATGCTTCGCTAGATTCATTACCAGTAAATAGAGCAATGAAAGATTTCTTCGGCATTTTGCCGTACTCAACCGTTTGACGCATGATTAGGCGTTCTTGAGTACGTACGCGATCCATTGAAGTACGCAGTTCGTTTACTAGGTAATCGAACTGTTTTGGCGTTAGACGGAACTCTTTGAATACGTCTTGCATCATTGTCGTTGCAAGTGTGGCTTTCGGACTTTCATGGCCGTATTCATTGATTGCGAGTTGACGGTTTTGGTAGCTAGTGCGAAGTGCTGTGAACTTCTCAAGAGCAAGCTCAGGATCAATACCTGTATCTTCCTCTTCTTCTTCCTCGTCGTCTTCTGCTTCTTCTTTGTCTTCGTCTTCTAGATCAGTTTTAGCAAGTTCTGAACCGATGTGAGTCGCCGTTGGCGCAGCTGTGCCATCGTCGTCTGGGTCAACAAAGCCATTGATTAGATCTGTTAAACGAATCTCTTCAGCGAGTACGCGGTCAAACTGTTCCAAGATGTATGGAATAGTGCCTGGGTACTCTGCTACAGATAATTGAACAGTATTGATACCATCTTCAATACGCTTCGCAATGTCGATTTCGCCTTCACGAGTCAGTAGTTCAACTGTACCCATTTCACGCATGTACATACGAACTGGGTCAGTTGTACGGCCAATCTCGCTTTCTACGCTTGACAGCGCAGCAGCAGCAGCTTCAGCTGCATCTTCATCTATATTGGCATCGTCATCATTAAGTGCTAGATCATCAGCGTCAGGTGCAGTTTCTACTACCTTGATACCCATGTCATTGATCATTTGAATGATGTCTTCTACCTGTTCAGAATCCACGATTTCTGCAGGTAGGTGGTCGTTTACTTCGGCGTAGGTCAGATAGCCTTGTTCCTTGCCTTTAATAACAAGTAATTTTAGCTGTGACTGCGGATTTTGATCCATAGATGATATCCAACTTCAGGTCTGGTGAAGGACGTTGCATTCTCAAATGCAAACCAATTATGTTAACAAATTTATTAAATGCTGACTAATCAAACAGGGTTACGCTTTTAGATCTAGCATTAAAGCTAGTAGCTCCCTTTTTTCTTCGGCTGATAAACCGACACTTCTTGCTTTGGCCTGCAGGTTTTCAATTTGTTTTTCAACGCACTGGGCAAGGATATTGTCCAATGAGTCTAAAAATATGTCTTCTTGATTGTCTTCGTCGAGGGGGATTTCCCAGCTCGCGAGACGAGACAGAAGCGCCTCATGTTTATTGTGTCGCCAATGCTCTAATAATTGGCCTGTGTTGATATGGGGATGCGCATGGCATTTATCAAGTACTTCGACGAATAAACTTAGTCCAGGCAACTGTAAGCCTTTGACACTTGATAAATCCGGTACCATATCAGCATAGCTCGGATTTTGGATAAGCAAAGCGATAACTTCTCGCATTGGAGTGCGTTTTAGTTCTTTGTGCGGTTGAGGTGTCGGGTTCTTAGTATGAACACGAGCTCGTCTCAGTTGGTTATCAAAACCAGTACGCTCATCCAATAATTTTTCGAGCAGTTCTTGGAAATAACTGTCAGGGATTTTGTTAATCAAGGCGCTTGCGTGTGCTCGCAGTGCCGACTTCCCTTCCGTTGTTCCCAAGTTCAACTTGTGTATCTCAATAAGATTATCGAACAAGTAAGTAGAAAGCGGTGTCGCATTGTGGACGAGCTGTTCGAAAGCAGCCTGACCGTGTTCTCTAATATAGCTGTCTGGGTCTTCACCGTCTGGCAAGAACAGAAACTTGAGCGTGTTACCTGTTTTCAGGTATTCAAGTGTATTTTCGAGTGCGCGCCACGCCGCTTCTTTACCTGCTCGGTCACCGTCGTAACAACAAACCACTGTGCTGGTTTGGCGGAACAACATTTGAACGTGGTCACCGGTTGTCGAGGTGCCCAGTGATGCCACTGAGTAATCAACACCATATTGCGCTAATGCCACGACATCCATGTAACCTTCAACCACAAGTATTTGCGGCGGTTCACGGTAGGCTTGCAGCACTTCATAAAGGCCGTAAAGCTCTTTGCCTTTATGGAAGATAGGCGTTTCTGGTGAGTTCAGGTATTTCGGTGTGCCGTCTTCTAAGACACGACCACCAAACCCGATCACTCGGCCTCGACGGTCACGAATCGGGAACATCACGCGTCCACGGAATCGATCGTATCGGTTGCCTTTATCGTTTTCTATCAACATGCCGCCAGTAACGAGCATGTCTTGGGCTTCTTTTTGTTGGCCAAAGTTCTTACGAACCAAGTCCCATTCATCAGCGACGTAGCCAATGCCAAACTTCTGTACGATTTCACCAGAAAGACCGCGATTTTTTAGGTAATCAATCGCAGGTTTGTTAGCTGAAATTTTCAGCTGAGAGCGGTAAAAATTACTGATGCCGCCCATCAAATCGTAGAGGTTACGTTTTTGTTCGCTGTTGGCTCTTGGCGCCGTAGATATTTCACCGCTGCGCTGTTCTCTAGGAACATCAAGGCCTAAAAATGAGGCCAGCTCTTCAATCGCTTCAACAAAATCGAGACGTTCGAACTCCATAATGAAGTCGATAGCATTGCCGTGTACGCCACAACCAAAGCAGTGATAAAACTGTTTTTCTTGGCTTACGCTGAAAGAAGGGGTCTTTTCGTTGTGAAATGGGCAACAAGCACCATAGTTTTTGCCTTTTTTCTTAAGTTTCACGCGTGCGTCCACAATATCGACAATGTCGAGACGCGCTAGGAGATCATCGATGAAACTACGCGGGATGTGTCCTGCCATAAAACCTTAGAAAAATGCACTAACTGAGAGTGTGAATAATAATAGTTTGAATAGGTTACAGATACAAACAAGCCGTGCGTTCCGAAGGATTGCACGGCTTGTTGCAATTTGATTTGGGATTAAGCGAGTTTAGAACGAACTAAACCACTAACTTTACCCATATCTGCACGCCCTTGAATTTGTGGTTTCAAGATAGCCATTACTTTACCCATGTCTTGCATGCCCGCAGGTTGAGCTTCTGCAATTGCGCTATCAAGTAGTGCAATAACTTCTTCTTCAGTTAGCGGTTGAGGCATAAAGCCTTCAAGTACCGTAATTTCTGCTTTTTCCACGTCAGCAAGATCTTGACGATTTGCCGATTCATATTGAGCAACAGAATCGCGACGTTGCTTAACCATTTTAACTAATATAGCAATAATGTCGTCGTCGTTCAGAGTGATCCGTTCGTCAACTTCACGTTGCTTAATTGCTGAAAGAGCTAAGCGGATAGTGCCAAGGCGCGCTTTGTCCTTGGCTTTCATCGCTAATTTTTGCTCTTCTTTGAGTTGTTCAATAAGAGCCATAACTCAGTCCTTATGGATTAAGTTATTAGTACAGACGAACGCGACGTGCGTTTTCGCGAGCTAGCTTTTTAGCGTGACGCTTTTGAGCTGCTGCTTTAGCGCGTTTGCGAACTGTAGTTGGCTTTTCGTAATGCTCACGACGACGCACTTCAGAAAGGATACCTGCTTTTTCACAAGAGCGCTTGAAACGACGTAGTGCAACGTCGAACGGTTCGTTTTCACGTACTTTAACTATTGGCATATGCCTTTCACCTCAGGGGTTATTCATTATCGCTGGTTATTCAGTACCAAATCAGAGAAGTTACCCATCGAGCTAACTCTCTATTCGCGTTTGGTCATTAACCAGCTTGATCAAAAATGGTGCGGAATTTTAATCCGATCACAGTGGCTTTGTAAAGCACTTTGTCGATTATAGTCTGTACAATATTTGTTTGAAGAGCTTAGGCAGGGTAATATTGCGCTAATTTCCCATTTTAGACGAAAGCGTGCCGAGAAAATTATGCGCATTATTGGTATTGAAACCTCTTGTGATGAAACAGGAATCGCAATTTATGATGATGAGCAAGGGCTGCTTTCTCATCAGTTATACAGCCAAGTAAAGCTGCACGCCGATTACGGTGGTGTGGTACCTGAGCTAGCGTCGCGTGACCACGTAAAAAAAACCATTCCACTGATTAAAGCGGCATTGGCAGAAGCGAACCTAACGTCGAAAGATATTGATGGCGTGGCTTACACGGCTGGCCCTGGTTTGGTTGGTGCATTGCTTGTGGGCGCAACGATTGGTCGCAGTATTGCCTATGCGTGGGGCGTGCCTGCTGTGCCAGTGCACCATATGGAAGGTCACCTTCTTGCGCCAATGCTAGAAGATAATCCTCCACCATTCCCATTTGTTGCTCTGCTGGTGTCTGGCGGTCATACCATGATGGTAGAAGTGAAAGGCATTGGTGAATACCGAATTCTTGGTGAATCGATTGATGATGCGGCGGGTGAAGCGTTTGATAAAACCGCGAAGCTAATGGGCTTAGATTACCCAGGTGGTCCACTGCTATCTCGACTCGCAGAAAAAGGCACGCCAGGTCGTTTTAAGTTCCCACGTCCAATGACCGATCGTCCGGGTCTAGATATGAGCTTTTCGGGCTTGAAAACGTTCGCGGCAAATACCATTCGTGCTAATGACAATGATGACCAAACTCGTGCTGACATCGCTTATGCGTTCCAAGAAGCGGTTTGTGCGACCTTGGTAATCAAGTGTAAGCGTGCGTTGGTAGAGACGGGTATGAAACGTATCGTGATTGCTGGCGGTGTGAGTGCCAACAAACAACTACGAGTTGAGCTTGAAGCATTAGCCAAGAAAATCGGTGGAGAGGTGTACTACCCACGCACTGAGTTCTGTACAGATAACGGTGCGATGATCGCTTATGCGGGCATGCAGCGCCTGAAGAATGGTGAAACGGCTGATTTATCTGTCCATGCCACACCGCGTTGGCCAATTGACCAGCTAGAGCCGATTGTTTAATCATAACCAATCGCCAAATAAACCATAGTATTTCGATAAACGGTCGCTGAGTGCGGCCGTTTTTATATCCTAGCTTACCGACTGTATGTCGATAAATAATTGCTGATAGAGATTAGGGAAGAAAATGAACAAGTTCACAGTAGACAATCAATCGATGGCGTACCTAGATGAAGGTCAAGGCCCTGTTGTTGTATTAGGCCACAGCTACCTTTGGGACAGTGCAATGTGGAAGCCGCAGATCGATGCATTACAAACTCAGTATCGCTGTATTGTTCCAGAGCTTTGGTCTCATGGTGAGTCACAAGCTGCACCAGCTTCGATGCGTAACTTGAAAGATTACGCTCAGCACGTTTTGGCTCTGCTTGATTATTTAGAAATCGAAGAATTCTCTGTGGTTGGCTTATCGGTTGGCGGTATGTGGGGAACCGAGTTAGCGGAACTTGCACCTGCACGTATTAAATCTTTAGTTCTAATGGATACCTTTGTTGGTTTAGAACCAGAAGTTGCTCATGCTAAATACTTCAGCATGTTAGACACCATTACTCAAACCAAGATGGTTCCTCAACCGATTGTTGAAGCGGTTGTTCCATTGTTCTTTGCAAATGATGCTCAAACAAACACGCCAACTTTAGTGGAAGGCTTTACTCAGAAATTATCAGCTCTTAAGGGTGAGAACGCTGAAGAAGTGGCTCGAATCGGTCGAATGGTGTTTGGGCGTCGCGATATGATTGAAGCGGTAGAGAACTTTGCACTGCCTGTTTTGATTGCCGTTGGACAAGAAGATAAGCCACGTCCGGCACTAGAGTCATACCTAATGCACGATTGCATTACGGGCAGTGAGTTAGTGGTGATTCCTGGTGCTGGTCACATTAGTTCGCTAGAGCAACCAGAGTTTGTGAACACAATGCTGAAGACGTTTTTAGATAAACATCTGCTGTAAGCAATGAAAGAACGAATGGTATTGACCGAATTAGACTAGCGTCGGTTTAAACGTATCTTAGTTTAAAAAATGGTTCGGCTTAAACATGACAGTTTAAGCCGATTTTTTTTGCCCGAGTTTTGGTTCGCTGCCATCGAGTAGGCGGCGGATATTCTGATGGTGACGTAGGACGATCAAACAACACAACATGGCCACAGGCAGTGTGTATTGAGGTTTGACTAACCAAGCGTAGAAAGGTGCGAGCAACACTGTAACCAGTGCAGCTAAAGAAGAATAACGAAACAAAAATGCCACAACCAACCAGGTCGCCATGATCATGCCCGTTAGATCGAATCCAATTGGGGCGATAGCTCCGAGTGCGGTTGCGACGCCTTTACCACCTTTAAAGTGAAAAAATATTGGATACATATGACCAAGACAGGCTGCGATCGCCACAACACCTAAAATGATTGGATCGATCTTGAGGTAGTAGCCAAGCCAAACAGGAATGGTGCCTTTAAGCATGTCACAAAGCAGAACGGCCGCTGCGGCGCCTTTACCGCCCACGCGAAGCACATTGGTGGCTCCGGGGTTATTGGACCCCACAGTTCTTGGGTCAGGAAGTCTTAAGACTCGGCATATCAAGACCGCACTAGAGATTGAACCTAGTAAATAGGCAGCAATAATCATGATGAGTGCCAATGGGGTCATGTTTTTCCTTAAACAGTTATAAGCCTAACGATGGGAAAATAATGCTCAATCTAAGAGTAATTGATATCATATCTGGAATTACGCAAATAATACGTTTTTTTCCCCGGTATGGGTATCCGACCTCTAAAAGGACAAGTCATGGCACTGGATAAAGTTTTCATTGAACAGCTAGAAGTAATTACAACGATCGGTGTTTACGATTGGGAACAAGAGATTAAACAAAAACTTGTGCTTGATATTGAAATGGCTCATGACAATCGCCCAGCAGGTAAGAGTGATGATGTTGTCGATGCTTTGGATTACTCGACAGTCAGCACTGCCGTACTTGACCACATTGCGAATGGCCGATTCCTATTGGTTGAGCGTGTGGCAGAAGAAGTCGCTGAATTGATTATGACTCAGTTCTCAGTGCCTTGGATTAAAATCCGTTTAGCGAAGCCTGGCGCAGTACCACAAGCAAAAGCCGTGGGTGTGATCATCGAACGAGGCCAAGCATGACAATAGCCTATGTTGGTGTTGGCACGAACATAGACCGCGACAAGCATGCAAGGGTGGCATGGACAGAGCTTCAATCATTAGGGACTAACCTTAAATGCTCTAAGATCTATCACTGTGAGCCTGTGGGGTTTAAAAGCCACTCGTTTTATAACTTTGTGGTTGAGATCGATACATCACTCTCATTGACTGAATTTTCACAGCACCTGCGTGAAATTGAGTTTAAATGGGGTCGCCCTCAAGATGCCCATAAGCTTCAAGATCGAAAGCTCGATCTTGATATTGTGCTGTTTGGAGAGGTGGTATCAGAGAGCGATCCAGAATTACCACGCAGTGATATCTATAAATATCCTTTTGTAACACAACCACTTTATGATCTTTGTCCTGCGAGAGTGATCCCGCAAGATGGAAGAACCGTCAGTGAGATATGGCAGAAGATGCAGCAATTAGATACGCTCTCTGTCGTTGATATAACACTATAATTTTTAAGGTAAGTAATGAGTTATTTTGAAGCGTTTATGTTGGCGTTGGTGCAAGGCTTTACTGAGTTTTTACCTATTTCCAGTTCTGCACACTTAATCCTTCCTTCGGCTGTTTTAGGTTGGGAAGATCAAGGTTTGGCTTTTGATGTGGCGGTCCATGTCGGTACTCTGGCTGCCGTCGTTATCTATTTCCGCAAAGAAGTGGTCTCTCTGTTGAGCGCATTCTTTGGGTCCGTGTTTAAAGGCGATCGCAGTAAAGAAGCAAAGCTCGCGTGGATGATCATTCTCGCGACGATTCCTGCGTGTATCTTTGGTTTGTTGATGAAAGATATTGTTGAGCTTTACTTGCGTAGTGCGTGGGTGATTGCAACGACCACCATTATCTTTGGTCTGTTGCTATGGTGGGTGGATAAGAACTCAAGCCTGCGTGATGACGAATACCAAGCGGGTTGGAAAAAGGCGCTGTTTATTGGTCTTGCTCAAGCAATGGCGATCATCCCGGGCACGTCTCGTTCTGGCGCGACGATTACCGCAGCACTTTACCTTGGTTTCACACGTGAAGCGGCGGCTCGATTCTCTTTCTTGATGTCTATTCCTATCATCACTTTGGCTGGTGGTTACTTAGGTCTGAAGTTAGTGACCAGTGGTGACCCTATTCATGTTGGCACCTTACTAACGGGTATTGTGGTGTCATTCATTAGTGCTTATATCTGTATTCACTTCTTCTTGAAGCTTATCTCACGCATGGGTATGACACCGTTCGTTATCTACCGCTTGATTCTAGGTTTTGGTCTGTTTGCGTTCTTGATGATGCAGTAAAAAGCGCTTATGCAGCACCCTACAAGTTGAAACGAAAAACCCGCTTAATCGCGGTTTTTTTAATGTGTGTTTACTAGTGTAATGAAGATTAACTATTAGAGAGTTCTGATAACGCGCGCTCAATCGCAGCAGCTCTGCGTTTTTCTTGTTCTTCTCTAATATCTTTACCTTGAAAACCATCGGCAATAATCGATTTCACTTCGACTTGAAGCGCTGCTTGGTAAGCCACTTCAAAACGCGCTTTTTGAGGGTAAGGCTGATCTTCTAATCCTTTTCGGCCTGCGTGATCGGCCTGGCAGCAAAGCAGTATATCGTCGAGTCTATCTGGCTTACGCCATACATCGAACTTGTTGAGAACTTTGAGAAAGGTGGTTGGCTTTAACTCTCCAGCACGATGGATATTAGAATGCTGTTCGCACACTAACAACGCGAGGTCTCTGAATTCATTGGGCACTCTGACTCTTTCACACAGTTTCTTAATGATTTTTAAGCCTGTATGGCAATGCATTTTGTGGCTTGGCCACTCGCTTTCTGGCGTGACACCTTTACCTAAGTCATGCACTTGAGCTGCAAAACGTACTGGTAACGATGAACTTAGTAGCGCAGCTTGCTGAGCAACCATCAGAGTGTGAATGCCCGTGTCGATCTCAGGGTGCCATTTTTCAGGTTGAGGCACACCAAACAGAGCGTCAATTTCAGGCAACACAACAGCCAATGCACAGCACTCTTTCAGTACAGAAAGGAACACTTCAGGGTGCGGAGTACTAAGAGATTTATGCCACTCCTGCCAAACTCGTTCGGCAGTGAGGTGTGCCAGTTCACCGGATTGCACTATCTCACTCATCATCACCATGGTTTCAGGTGCAACTGTGAAGTTAAGGTGGTGAAGCTTAGCGGCGAAGCGAGCCACACGCAGCACACGAAGAGGATCTTCAACAAAAGCGTCCGAGACGTGCCTTAGAATACGATCAGAGAGATCTTTTTGGCCATGATAAGGATCGTAAAGCTGGCCTTTATCATCTTGAGCGATGGCGTTGATCGTTAGATCTCGACGCATCAGATCTTCTTCCAAACTCACGTCTGGAGCGAAGTAACACTCGAAGCCTGTGTAACCTGAACCTGATTTTCTCTCAGTACGAGCCAGTGCGTGCTCTTCTTTGGTTTTTGGGTGTAAGAATACAGGGAAATCTTTCCCGACAGCAGTAAAGCCAAGGCTTTCCATCTCTTGAGGGGTACTTCCTACCACGACCCAATCTCTATCATAACTATCAATATTGAGCAGCTTATCGCGTACCGCTCCACCGACTAGATAGCGCTGTAGCCCATTGTCTTTTGGTAGGCTATCGTATATTTGCAACTTATCACCTCGAAATGTTTTATCACTGCTGGACTTTACTGCGAGCAATGGTACTTTCCATTAATCGTAATTATAGGGCAGCACATGTATAAGGAATATTTTGGCTTCGTTGAGATGCCATTTTCGATTGTACCAAATTCTCGCTATTTGTTTTTGAGTCAGCGTCACCAAGAAGCGATGCAGAACCTACAAGCCGGTTTAGGTGAGGGTGGGGGCTTTGCGATGCTTACTGGTGAGGTCGGTACAGGAAAAACAACGGTCGCCAAAGCGATGTTGTCATCACTCGATCATCAGACTCAAGCTGGCCTTATACTCAACCCTACGTTTTCCAATTCAGATTTACTTGAAGCTATCTGCGATGAGTTTGAGGTCGAATACCCTGAACAAGCGTCGTTGAAACAGCTGAGTCAGGCAATTTATCACTTCCTGCTTGATAGCCATGCTGAAGGCATTCAAACCTTATTGGTGATAGATGAGGCCCAACACCTTGCAGCTGATGTGTTGGAGCAGCTACGCCTTCTGACCAATTTAGAAACCGATAGTCGTAAGCTATTAAAGGTGCTGTTGGTTGGCCAACCTGAATTACAGCAACACTTACAAACCACACAGCTACGTCAACTCGCGCAGCGGATTACAGGTCGCTATCACTTACTACCTCTTAATATCGAAGAAACGGGTAAGTACATCGCGTTTCGTTTGGAAACGGCTGGTGGTGAGCAGATGTTGTTTTCGAATCGTTCAATCAAGCTTATCTCCCAATATACCCATGGTATTCCGAGGCTCATTAACTTGGTGTGTGATAAAGCGCTGCAATTGGCTTTCCATGATGGTGATAAATCACCGAGTAATGAAACGGTTAACCGAGCTTGTCAGCAGGTCATGTCCTTTCAGGCCGATGTGTATCACGTCGAGAAAACTCGTGCTACTCATGTAGTTCCAAAATTAATCCAATACGCGGGGATTGCCACATTAAGTGTCGGCCTTGTAATCGCGACCTTTAACTTCGCCCCAACCTATATTAGTTCATGGATGCCTGCGGATACTTCCAGTGAAGTGAAAACGGAAGTAGCGGCGAATACTCAACGCTCATTTGTGGCTGAAGCACCGATATTGGATGATAAATCTATATCGGTTCAAGATCTCAAGGCTTCGAAGTTTGCACTACCACAAGATGTTCAGAATCACTTAAGGCAAGGGAATAATCAAACGCTTGCAATTAGGGACCTATACACGCTTTGGGGGTATGAATCTTCGCTTCGTGATTGGCTATGTTTGAGTGAACAACAAAGTGTATTTGTATGTGAGCAACATCAAGCCAATTTAGAATATTTGATTGAACTTGGAGTTCCCGTGGTTCTTAATCTGGAATTAGGTCAAGAACCTGTGTTTGCTGTACTTTATGGCGCGTCTGAGGAGTCTGTTGAGCTCCTAGTCAACGAAAAGCTATTGGTGATGCCTAAGCGCACCTTAAAGCAAATTTGGCAAGGTGATTATGTCGCGATTTGGAAACAGCCGCTAAGAGAGACCCTGAAAGAGGGCTATCAAGGTGAGGCGGTTGCTTTACTTGATCTATTGCTTTCAGAAGTCTTGGGTGAAGACGTATCGGGCAGTGATGTATTTGACTATGAATTGAAAATGAAAATCGAAGCGTTTCAAACTTGGCAGGGTATGTCTGTTGATGGCATCGCAGGTAAGCGCACCTTAGCAAGGTTGCAGAGATTAGCTCAACTCGACTCGCCTAAGTTGATGTCATTAGAAGGAGGCGAAAGCTAATGTCACGTATTATGCACGAGCTTAAACAGTCTTCTAATAATAAACCTAGCTTTAAAGGTTACCAAAACCATCACGTGCCTAGTTCTGCTAAAGGGATTAGCAACAAACGAGGTTTATCGTTAACAATGGGACTGGTCCTTGTCTTGGTGCCTTCTTTATTGGTGGGCGGCGTTCTGGTTTATCAGTCGTATAATCAACAGCAGCAAGGCTCGGCTAGCCCCGTTGCCTCCGGAGCTCTGCCTGAATCAAAGCTTCAATCAGACTTTGAGCCTCAAATTGCCGGTTCTGGCATTGCCAGTGTGGATGCAGTGTCAGTGGATGCAGACGATGAAGCATTATTCTCTGTTCGCTCGGCACCGGTAAGCCAGCTTTTGAAAGCACTACCGCGTCAAGAGATACATGCAAAGATGGGCACCGACATCGGTAATATCGCTAGTGACTCAAAAGCGATATTGGCAAATGTAGATACTAGTAATCAAGCAGCAACGAATTTAGAGCCATTATCTATTGAACCGTCAGTTCAACCTGGAACGAATAATGATAATGCCACGCTGCAATCGGACCGTGATTTACTGAAAGGGTTAGACCTCACCGAGTTGCCACCCGATTTAGCGTTGAAGCTTGAATCAATGATGGGAGAGCAGTCGGTTTCACCTGAACCGATGGATTCTAGACCTGTGGGGAATATGGATTCTCAGGTCATCGGTTTAGAAACACATGGCAATAGATTGTCTGGTGTATTACCTAAGTTAGACTTACAAACTCACATGTACTCGAGTAGCGAAACTAAGCGTTGGGTAAAAGTGAATGGACATGAAGTTGCTCAAGGGGAATGGATCGAGCGGGGTATTCAGTTGCTTGAGATTAAACCACAATCGGTAATCATTGAATTCAATCAGCAGAAAATAGAAATCCCAGCTTTGTATGAGTGGAAAGGTTAGTACTATCGATATTACTTACTGTGATTGATGTTAGCGCAGTGATAGGTATTAGCGCTGTGACTTGAATGATAAATCCAGACAAATAAAAAGGAGCACCTCGGTGCTCCTTTTTGATATTCGATACTGAACCTACTGTAGCAAATGCGAGGCTTACGCCCAGCCGTTTGGTGACTTTCTACGACGAGGCATGATGTGTGGCAGAACAAGGCCAAGAAGTAGACCAATACCAGCAACACCACCACCGTACATGAAGTACTTCAATAGTAAGTCATCTTTTTGAGTATCTAGCTTAGCGCGTAGTTGACGGTTCTCAGTTTGAGAGCTCGTTAGCTGTTGGCTAATCTCACTGTAGTTCTGCTCTAGTTCAGCAATCTGCTTGTTACGAGAGTCTAGAGAGCTTGCGAGACCTGCTTTTTCGCTATCAGCACTTTGGCGAGCATTTGCCAGCTTGCCTTTTACTTCAGAGAGTTCTTTCTCTAGCTTAGGCATGCGCAGCGCCATACTTTCTTTTGTGCTTACGAACTTACTCTCAACCCAACCTTTACGTCCTCGGCTATCTTGAACCTGAGTGTAACCCGTGCTCTTGTTAGTTTGCAGGTAGGTGATTTTCTCGCCGGCATCAATACTACCTATGATACGGAAAGTATTGTTTGGGCCAGAGTGCATATAAGTAAATAGTTTGTCAGCAATATAACGGTCTTGAGCAAAGGCAGCTGGAGCCGCAAGCATTGCGAACAAAACTAAGCTAATCAGTTTTTTCACAGTAAATCCTTTAACGATTCAAATTGAGTAGGCGTATGAGTCAGCCTCAATGAGCAAATAATATTTAGTTTTTTTATATGGTGCAACAAAGAAGGGAGGCAAAGCCTCCCTTTCTGTGCGTTTGAGTCAATAATGACATGGTATTTACATATCTTTACTGAAGCTCACCGTTTTCTGACGCTAATATTGACTAGCGTCAGGGCTATTACATAGTAAACATAGCCTGAATTGCGTAGAAGAATACAACAGCAAGTAGAGCACCTGCAGGTAACGTCACAATCCAAGAAGCTACGATGTTACGTACAACGCCTAGGTTTAGAGCTGCGATACCACGAGCAAAGCCTACACCTAATACCGCACCAACCAATGTTTGCGTGGTTGAAATTGGAAGGCCAGTACCAGAAGCAAGTACAACCGTACACGCGGTCGCTAGTTGAGCTGCAAAGCCACGGCTAGGAGTTAGTTCTGTAATACCAGTACCAACGGTTGCCATTACTTTATGACCCATTGTTGCAAGACCAACAACGATACCAATACCACCTAGTGGAAGAATCCACCATGCGATAGTGCTCTTACCTGAGATTTCACCCATGTGCTCAACTGTTGAAACAACCGCTGATAGTGGACCAATCGCGTTCGCAACGTCGTTTGAACCGTGTGCGAATGCCATTGCACAAGCTGTGATAACCATTAGTACGCTGAAGATACCTTCTACGCCAGTAAAACCGTGGTCTTCTTCGCGGTTAGCAAACTTCTTCTGAATGTATAAGTAACCGCCAATCATGACGACAGCAGAAACACCTGCAGCCCATAACCATGCTTCAGTACCGGTTAGATGAAGGCCTACGTGCTTAAGACCTTTCTTGATCGTTACAAGTGCAATGACCATTGTAGTAATGAACATGTATACCGGTACAAAACGCTTCGCATTGAATAGCGGGTTTTCTGTATCGAATATCAGTCGCTGGGCACTGACAAATATGAGATAGGCGAAGATACCGGAAATCAATGGTGTGACAATCCAACTTCCCACAATGCCTTGAACACTGTTCCAATCTACAGCTTCAGTACCCACAGACACACAAGCAAAACCGATGATTGCACCGATGATTGAGTGAGTCGTTGATACTGGCCAGCCCATGTATGAAGCTAGAAGTAGCCATGTACCAGCAGCGAGTAGTGCAGACATCATACCGTACACAAGTACGTCAGGTTGATCTGCAAACAGAGATGTTTCGATAACACCTTTACGGATCGTGTCTGTTACTTCGCCGCCCGCAAGGTAAGCACCTGCGAATTCAAAGATCATTGCGATAATGATCGCTTGTTTAACGGTTAGAGCTTTAGAGCCTACTGAAGTGCCCATTGCGTTCGCAACGTCATTTGCACCAATACCAATAGCCATCAAGAAACCGAAAGCTGCTGCAACAATAATCAGGACAGTGCCGTAGTTAGCAAGGATATCCATCGTAATACCTAGTTGTTTGATAACAAGCGGAACAAATTTAGACGCAAAAAACCGCTCAGCGAGAGAAATACTCAGCGCATAAGTGGTTTGTTCAAAAAATGCTCTTCGTTATATAGTTAACGTATGATTTAAGATCGAGAAAGCATTACTTCAAGACGAGCGCCTACACGCTGTGCTTGATCTGCAATACCACCAACCCATTCAAGAATTTTGTATAAGAACATGATATCAACTGGATTCAGACCATCTTCAATCGCCATTAGTTGTTGGCGTAGTTCGATCTGCATCGCGTCCGTGTCATCTTCAATTACATCTAATTGATGAATCATTTCAGCAACGAGTGTTACTTCACGGCCTTTAAAGCCCGTTTCAAGTAATTCGTCTAGTTCATTGATTACGTTTTGTGCTTGGTTCGCTGCATCTAGACAACGTTTAACGTAAGCGATGAAGTTTTCTTGCATAGGAGCAGGAATGACAAGTTGACGACCATATACACGGCCAGCAATGTCTTTCGCTAGGTTTGCTAGTTTGTCTTGTTGAGTTAATAGCTCCAACATATCGGTGCGATCAACTGGCATAAACAAACCGCGAGGAAGTTTAAGGCGAATTTCACGTTTTAGTACGTCAGCTTCTTTCTCAAGGTGAGAAATCTGAGCTCGAATTTCTGATGCTTTCTCCCAGTCACCTTTTGAAGAAACTTCAAAGAAATTAACTAGGTGAGAACAACATTCGTTCACGCATACTACGTGACGCTGCAAAGGTTTAATTGGGGACTTTGCAAATAACCCCATAATTGTATTTACTGGCATGGTCATCCAACCTAATAAATAATAACCTTAAAACAACATACACCATATTCATGGTGAAATGTTAAGCGATGGCTACAAAGTCGCGCATGTTAACCTAATCAATGTCTCATTAAAACTGTTTTAGATCATCATAAGGGCGATATTTCTGACTTGCTGAGTTTTCAAATTGGCAATATCCTGTCCCTATCTTCACAGAAAGGTATAACTATGGAAACCGAGATAGAACTGAAGTTTTTTGTTTCTCCTGATTTTTCAGAGACTTTACGCAATAAAATTGCTGAAACTAAAGTACTTCAGCACAGTTGTCGTGAGCTAGGTAACATCTACTTTGACACCCCCGATAACTGGTTACGTAAGCACGATACTGGCTTGCGCATTCGACGCTTTGATGACGTATTTGTACAAACCGTAAAGACGGCTGGTCGTGTGGTTGCAGGCCTGCATCAAAGGCCTGAATACAATGCAGAACATGACAGCAATGAACCTAAGCTAGCCCTACATCCAGAGGACATCTGGCCAGCGGGCAAAGACATCGAAACGCTGGAAGCTGAGTTGACTCCTCTATTTTCTACCAACTTCACACGTGAGCAGTGGTTGATTGGTATGCCTGATGGCAGTCAAGTCGAGGTCGCATTCGATCAAGGTTTTGTTGAATCAGGCGAACTGCAAGAACCGATTTGTGAAGTCGAATTGGAACTTAAGTCCGGTCAAACAGATGCTCTGTTTACACTGTCTCGTCAATTCTGTGAACAAGGTGGCATGCGTTTAGGTAATCTAAGCAAAGCCGCTAAGGGTTACCGCCTTGCTCAAGGTTATCAAGGAGATGAAGTCACTCCTTTGACCTTAGTTGATACTGCTAAAAGTGATACTGTTGAATCGTGTTTCATTCAATCTTTAGAGCATGCTCTCGCTCATTGGCATTATCACGAGCAGATCTTCACCGAGCGCCAATCCATTGAAGCGTTACATGAGATCAGTCACTCGCTGAGTTTTATTCGTCAAACCTTCACCATCTATGGTGGCATTGTCCCAAGACGCGCGAGTGCTATTTTACGCCAAGAGCTTAAGTGGCTTGAGCAAGAACTCGACTGGCTAAAAAGCTATGACCACTTCGAAGATTTGCTCGAAGATAAAGGCCACGTACTGCGTAAATTGGATGCGCGTAAGTTTTTGGTCGCTGAACTTAAAGAGATGCAAGAGCAACTTCCCGATCGCGAAGAACTGCTTACCCTGTTGAGCTCTGCTCGTTACACTGGTTTGTTGCTAGATCTGAGTCGCTGGATCTTGTCTCGTGGCTGGCAACCATTCTTAGACGAAAAAGCACGTGAACAAATGGCACGTGGTATCGAATGGTTTTCGGTTAAGCAACTCGATCGCACATGGGCCGACTTGATGGAAGCTTTCCCGCCAGAGCGAGTGATGACTAGCCAAGCGTATATTGAACAGCAATATCGTTTGATGAGAAACCTATATTCTGGTGTTGGTTTCGCGAGTTTGTATGATGACGATGAACGAAACAGTTTCCGCTTGCCATGGGCCGATATGGTGCAAGGTATTGACGATTTGCTGGCACTTAAAACATTAGAGCCTTTGACTGAGAAGTTAGAAGGCGATGAGAAGGTTCAGCTAGAGCGTTGGTTAGCTCGTCAAGAGGTGTCTATTCTGCATGCGATGGAACAGACACGCCAAATAAGTGTAGAAGTTGAGCCGTATTGGCAAGACTGAGTTTCATAACAACATGAAATTGAAAATAGGGCTTCGGCCCTATTTTTTTGTTTGTTGTTCCAGCTTTTCTAGTCGTTCGAGAATTTTCTGTTGTTGCTCAATGATCTTCTCAAGGTGCTTCTCTTTGTTTTCAGCTCGTTGATTGTCATGGCGAGTTGGAGAGGTGATCAAAGAAGTAATCAACCCTGAAATCATACCAAAAACACCCACACCACAAATGATCACCAGAGAAGCGACTAACTTGCCTGAGCTCGTCACTGGATAATGATCGCCGTACCCCACGGTACTAATCGTTACGAAAGCCCACCATAAAGCATCTTGGCCAGTGGTAATGTTGGCATTGGGATCCTTGTGCTCTAGCAGCAGTATTGTTCCTGCACCTATGGTCAGGAGAATAACCAATAGCAAAATAATTGAGGCGAGTGTCGTTTCTTTTCGATTGCTAAACAGCTCCCTGAAAACACGTTTTCCTGACCGAAGAACGAGAATCACGCGCAAGATCTGAAAAATGCGAGCGAATCGAAGTGGCTCGACCATAGGGATGCTTGCCAAGAAATCGATCCAGTGTACTTTTAGATATTCTTTCTTATTTTGTGATCTGAATAGATCAATAGTGAGCTGAAAAAGAAAAACGCTACAGATTATAAAGTCCAGGCCGATAAGAACTTGTTTCGATTCTTTATCAATCGGTGCAAACAATAAGCCTGAGATCACAAATAACGCTAAGAAAGAGAGAATCAGTGATAATAAGCTCATCGGCTTAGTGGTGTCTTTGATACTATTTAACATTCATACGAGGCTCAAAATAAATCGCGAACTTTGACTGACATAGCCATCTCGCGGATATAGAAGCCATCAATATATAAGAGTTAATGGAGAACTGACAATGACTAAACTGTCATTCAAGCCGTGGGAAAGGATTATCTCGGACATCCGTCTCGTTCCAAAAATGATCATGCTGATGGTTTTCAGCACTATCTTGATTATTTCGAAGCAGCTATGGGACGCAAGTGCGTTTTACGATTCATTACTTGCAGTCACTAACAATGCACAAGTTGCACAGCAGCATTACGAGACTTACCTAGTTCAAGTGGCTTGGCAAACAGCCTTGATGATCATTGTGTTTGTGGTTCTTCTATTGGCTGCAGCGCGCGTTATGCTTCGCCAAACTCAATACCTCAATGACGCCATTAAAACGATGGCCGATAAGAACCTATCAGTGCCTATTCATATGGATTGTAAAGATGAATACGGTGATGTGGCACGAGAGCTTGAAAAAACTCGAGTCCAGTTGAATGACATGATCAAAACTCAGGTGGCCTCTTCTGATGAGTTGTTTGCCCTGACGGAAGTGATGACCATCAGCATGTCCGAAACCAAAGATTCAGCTCAGGAAGAATTTAACGAAATCGACCAACTAGCGACAGCAATGAGCGAGATGACGTCTACTGTGCAAACCGTGGCTGAGCACGCGCAAAGTGCTTCTTCTCTTACTGAGCAAGCATCAGGTCAAGCACTAACAGGTCAGAAGTTCGTTCAAGGTTCTGTTTCTAAGATGAGTGAGCTTTCTTCGGACATCGCAGCCTCTGCAGCAGCGGTAAACCAAGTAGAAGAGCGCGTAGACTCGATTGGCAGTGTGGTTGGTACTATCCAAGGCATTTCAGAGCAAACCAACCTATTGGCTTTGAACGCAGCGATTGAAGCCGCGCGTGCAGGTGAAGCGGGACGTGGTTTTGCGGTTGTTGCCGATGAGGTTCGTAACCTTGCGCAACGTACTCAGCAAGCGACAGTAGAAATTCAAGATATGATTAGCCATCTACAAAGCAGTGCTAACTCGGCAGTAGAGCTGATGGAAAAGAGTGTTGTTGAAGCCGCTGAAGGCGTAGACCTAGTGACTAACGCTGGTTCTGAGCTTGATGGCATCGTAAGTCAGGTAAACCAGATTAATGATATGAACTTCCAGATCGCGACTGCTGCGGGCCAACAAACTAGTGTCGCGGAAGAGATGAGTGTCAACCTGACCAATGTTCGTGAGCTTGTTGAAGCCTCCGTAGTGGTGGTGGGTGAGCTTCTCGAGACTTCTGAGATCATGGAAAGCAACGCACAAGAGCTAGACGGTAAGATTAAGCAGTTTAAGGTTTAATCCCCAGTTCTCGGTCTTGAGCTCTAGTTCGTAAGATCTAAAGGTCTATTCCTAGAGGTTTGGCCACGGAAACTTGTTATTAGAGATAAAGGCTTTACTTGATAAGTTCACTGATAAAACGCCCACATTGCTAATGTGGGCGTTTTTTATTGGCAGAACTTTGGTATAACTAATCATTAGTTTTTAGAACTCGTTATTGAAGAATTGAACCGACAAGCCAATTGTTCGGTGCGCAGCTTACACAAGGAAGAAACATGCTATTGCCTTCTCTACTCGTCACTCATTCCCAGTCTGCTTTTGAGCAATTATTAGAGCATCAAAGTGACGCCATTAACACTTGGCCTGAGTCATTGATTGCCGAGCTCAAGCGTGTATTAGGCTTGAGCTGTTTTGTGGGTGATTGTTTACAGCGTGACTCGATTTTATCCAGCACCTTGCCAGAAATGCTGAGATGTGAAGAGCGCGCGGAAGGGTATCGTAAGCGTTTGGCCGAGTTACTTTCTGGTTGTGTTGATGAAATGAGCGGTCAACGTGTACTGCGTCAATTCCGTAATCGAGAGATGACCTACATTGCTTGGCGTGACTTTATGGGCTCATGGGATCTAGAACAGAGCTTAAATCATTTGTCGATGCTAGCAGAGGCGATGATCTTCGAGACCTATCAATGGCAGTACGATATTTGTTGTAAAGAGTGGGGCACACCTTGTAACGAGCAAGGTGAAGCGCAGCCTATGTTGATCATAGGTATGGGCAAGTTAGGTGGCGGTGAGCTGAATTTCTCTTCCGATATCGATCTAATTTTTACTTACCCTGAGAATGGTGAAACCCAAGGAGCAAGAAGAAGTATCGCCAACGCGCAGTTCTTCACGCGTTTGGGGCAACGTATTATCAAGGCGCTTGATCAGCAAACCTTTGACGGATTCTGTTATCGAGTCGACATGCGCTTGCGTCCATTCGGGGAGAGCGGCCCTTTGGTCATGAGCTATGCTGCTCTTGAAGACTATTACCAAGAACAAGGCCGTGACTGGGAACGCTACGCAATGGTTAAGGCGCGTGTGATGGGCAGCGAAATGTACCCTGAATACCAAGAGCTCCGCCAGATGCTGCGTCCGTTTGTTTTTCGTCGTTATATTGATTTCAGTGCCATTCAATCTTTGCGTCGAATGAAGTCGATGATCAGTAGCGAAGTGCGACGTCGCGGCTTATCAAACAACATTAAGCTTGGCTCTGGTGGTATTCGTGAAGTCGAGTTTATTGCTCAAGTCTTTCAACTGATTCGTGGTGGACGTGAACCGAGCCTTCGTGGTCGAGGTTTGTTGGAGACGTTAAGTGCGATTGAATCTCTTCATTTATTAGAAGCAGAAGAGGTCGGTCACTTACGTGAGGCATACCTGTTTTTACGCCGCCTTGAGAACCTATTACAAGCGATGGCCGACAAGCAAACTCAAACATTACCTGATGGCGATTTCGAACAGTTGCAACTTGCTGTCGCCATGCAGTTTGCAGATTGGGACGGTTTGATTGATGCGACCCGTGCTCATATGGCGAATGTTCACACAGTATTCGAAGACCTAATTGGGGTTGATGAAGATGATGCTAACCCAATCGCGAGTCACTTTAGTGAGTTGTGGGATATGGCTCATAAGCAAGATGTGATTGAGCAGGTTCTAGAGCATGACATCGCGATTGCTAACCCGCAGCAAGCGGCGAAAACCATTATCCAATTCAAAGCTGATTTGGCTAAGAAAACCCTTGGCCCTCGTGGACGTGAGGTACTCAATCGATTAATGCCCAAAGTGTTTCAAGCGCTCTACACCGCCAAGGATGCTGAATTTGGTTTGTCTCGAGTACTGCACCTGCTGCAAAAAATTGTTACGCGTACCACGTATCTTGAGCTGTTGGATGAGCACCCCGCGGCCCTCACTCAACTCGTTCGCTTATGTACAGCGAGCCCGATGATCTCGGAGCAGCTTGGTCGTTATCCTATTCTTTTAGATGAACTTATTGATCCGCAGCAACTCTATAATCCAGTGCCATTAGAGTCCTACAAAACAGAGTTACGTGATTATCTAGCCCGTATTCCTGAAGATGACATGGAGCAACAGATGGAGGGTCTGCGTCAGTTTAAGCAGACTTGTATCTTGAGAATTGCAGCCGCTGATATTGCGGGCGTTTTACCTGTTATGAAGGTAAGCGACCATCTAACCTATTTAGCAGAAGCGATTGTTGAGGCGGGTATTAATCAAGCATGGCTGCAAGTGTCGGCTAAGTTCGGTGAGCCCACTCATGTGAAAGATCGAGAAGGGCGCGGTTTTGCCGTGGTTGGTTATGGCAAAGTTGGTGGCTGGGAGCTGGGTTACAACTCCGATCTTGATATTGTGTTCATGCACGATTGCCCAGTACACATCTATACTGATGGTAAGAAAGAGATTGATGGACGCCAGTTTTATCTAAGGTTGGCACAGCGCATTATTCATATTTTCTCGACCAGAACTGCTTCTGGTATTTTGTACGAGGTCGACACTCGCTTGCGCCCTTCAGGTGTCTCTGGTCTATTAGTGAGTCCAACCGATGCCTTTGATGAGTATCAGCATAATGACGCGTGGACTTGGGAGCACCAAGCTTTGACTCGCGCTCGTATGATTTATGGTGATGACTTATTGGCTTCGGCATTTAACAAGACTCGCCATGAGATTTTGTGTTTGACTCGAGATGAAGCTGTACTTAAAAAATCCGTTGTCGATATGCGTGAAAAAATGCGCGGGCACCTCGGTGGAAAAAAAGCCGATCGATTCATGCTGAAACAAGATACGGGTGGTATCACCGATATTGAGTTTTTGGCGCAATATTTAGTACTTCGATACAGTAATGAAAAACCTAAGTTGACTCGTTGGTGTGACAATGTACGAATCTTTGAAAGTCTGTTGTCACAAGGGATTATGGACGAACAGCAAGGCATGGCATTAACTAATGCCTATACAACATTAAGAGATGAAATCCATCACCGCAATCTACTCAACCTTGATGCGGACGTGGCGATTGATAAATTTAAAATGGAAAGGGAACATGTTGTTCAGGCATGGAAGCAATGGATGGAAGCGTAACGGAACTATTTCTTAACGGTTACGTCATTATCATTTAGTGATCGCTTATCGACTTCTTAGCTGCTTATTAGCTACTAGAGTATCTATCGAGTTAGGCTTTCACTCATTTTTCTATGGTTTAGCCACTGTAATCAGTGTGCTAGACTCTAGCCAGATTCGATTTTTGGAGATCCACAATGAAACCAATTCTACCTGACTACAGCCAATCAGGCGTTCTTGTTGTCGGTGATGTAATGCTTGACCGTTACTGGTATGGCCCTACTGGCCGTATTTCACCAGAAGCACCTGTGCCCGTTGTTAAAGTAGAAAATAACGAAGAGCGCCCTGGTGGTGCTGCCAACGTAGCAATGAATATTGCCTCTCTTGGTGGTCATGCTCATATCGTTGGTTTGACTGGAAAAGATGAGCCAGCTGAGGTGTTGAAAAATACTTTGGGTGCATTAAAGGTTAAGTGTGATTTTGTTGAGTTGGACGATTACCCGACCATCACAAAATTGCGTGTCATGAGCCGTGGACAGCAGTTGATCCGTCTTGATTTTGAAGACAAATTTGAGAACACGGATCCTGAACTTGTTTTATCTCGCATGGAGCAAGCTCTTCCTAATGTACGCTCGGTAATCTTATCTGATTATGCGAAAGGTGCTTTGGAGCATGTGCAGAGCTTTATTCAAAAAGCGCGCGCAGCGAACGTTCCGGTGTTTATCGATCCTAAAGGTGCAGATTTTGAACGCTACCGTGGTGCGACATTACTTACGCCAAACATGGCGGAATTTGAGCTGGTTGCCGGTAAGGTTAAGTCTGAAGATGAAATGATCGAAAAAGGGCTCGCGTTAATCGAAGAGTTTGATTTTGAAGCCTTGTTAGTGACTCGCAGTGAGCATGGCATGACATTGCTCCGCAAAGGCGTAGAACCATTCCACTTACCGACCCAAGCGAAAGAAGTGTATGACGTTACTGGTGCTGGTGATACGGTTATTTCAGTATTAGCAGCTTCAGTTGCTGCAGGTAAGCCACTTGATGAAGCGTGTGCATTAGCAAACGCTGCAGCTGGCGTGGTAGTCGGCAAGCTAGGTACATCGACGTTGTCTACGATTGAGTTAGCGGAAGCGATTCATGGTAGCCAAGATACTGACTACGGTGTGATCTCTGAAGCTGCCCTAGTTGAAGCGGTGAAACGTGCTCGTGCGAAAGGCGAGAAAGTCGTTATGACTAATGGCTGCTTTGATATTCTGCATGCGGGACATGTCTCTTACATGAACCATGCTGCTGAGTTGGGTGATCGTTTGATCGTTGCTGTGAATACGGATGAATCAGTGAAACGCTTAAAAGGTCCAGGTCGTCCTGTGAACCCAACTGATCGTCGTATGGCGGTACTGGCTGGTTTAGGTGCGGTTGATTGGGTTGTTCCGTTTTCTGAAGATACACCGCAACGTTTGATCTCTGAAGTTCTTCCAAGCATTCTTGTGAAAGGTGGTGATTACAAACCTGAAGAGATTGCTGGTGGTGCGGAAGTGATTGCGGCTGGCGGTGAAGTTAAAGTACTTAACTTTGAAGATGGTTGCTCTACGACTGAAATCATTAAAGCGATTAAAGGTGGTCGAGGCTAACTCTTAGTCTTCTAGCTTTCTCGTCTCAAGGCTTAACCTTTGGGTTAAGCTGAGAATTAGCTTTCAATAGATAATAAAAATGCCGCTCATTGAGCGGCATTTTTGTAACGGTAATCTAGTCACTTTATTAAATACTCTGGTTAGAGTATTTAACTAGGATTTAAGCATTACTTACTTGCGACTTTTAGACCTGCGTTTACATCAACAATGTCTTGTTCGCTTAGCGTACCAACAGCTTGACGAAGCTGAAGTACACTTAGGATGTAGTTGTAACGAGCATCTGAAAGGTTCTTGTTGGCATCGTATAGACGACGAGTTGAATCTAGTACGTCAACGATAGTACGAGTACCTACATCAAAACCTGCTTCTGTAGCTTCTAGAGCCGACTGAGCAGAAACAACAGACTGTTCGTAAGCGCGTAGCGCACCAATTGAAGCACTGATGTTGTTGTTGAAGGCACGAACGTCTTTCACAACGCTACGGTAAGTCGCCTCTAGGTCTTCACTTGCTGCAACGTAGTTGTATTCAGCCTGTTTAGTCAAAGAAGTTGTACTACCACCTGTGTATAGAGGCACAACTAAATTTAAGCCGACGTTTAGGTTATCTTGGTCGTAATCACTAGGGCTGCTTGATTGATCGGCAAGAGAGTAGCTACCGTCCAACGTTAGGCTAGGTAGATGACCTGAGCTTGCTAGCGTGATGTTATCTTTAGCGATGTCTTGATCAATACGTGATGCCAATAGCTTCAGGTTTTTCTCTTGAGCTTGCTCAACCAGTGCAACAGCAGATTCAGAAGACTTGCTTGCTGAGAAGCGGTCTGTATCTAAGATGTTTAGGTTAGAGTGCTCTTGACCTGTGATTTCACGTAGACCTTCGTAGTTATTAATCAGAGTGTTCTCTGCTAAAACTTCGTCTGCCAATACGCCATCGTACTGAGCTTGCGCATCATGCACATCGGTGATTGCTGAAAGGCCAACTTCAAAGCGCTGCTTAGTTTGTTCCAGTTGACGAGCAACTGCGGCTTTTTCAGCACGAACAAACTCTAGGCTATCTTGAGCACGAAGTACTTCGAAGTAAGCGGTAGCAACACGAAGGATCAGATCTTGTTGCTCTGCTGCATAAGCAGAATCAGCTTGGCGAGCTGTTTTCTCTGCTGTATCTAGCGTGATCCAAGAAGAGCGTTTGTACAGCTCTTGAGAAAAGTAAATTCCAGCTCCCCATTGATTGCTGTCATTATTTACATCACTTCGCTCACCACGGTTGATGTCGTAGTTAGCTCTCAAGTCAATTTGTGGTAGCAAGTCACTACGGTTTGACGTTACTGCTTCAAAAGCGGCATCGCGCTTCGCTGCTGAACGAAGAAGTTGAGGATCGTTCTGTTTTGCTTGGTCGTAAACCTCAGCTAGCGTATCAGCGAAAGCTGACGAACTCAGGCTGCCAATTGCTGCACTGATAAATAGTGGAAGCAGTTTTTTCATTTTCCTATTCCTGCCTTTAATGGAATTTTCTTTAAAAGAGTTTAACCCAGTTTGGTGGTAATTTACTCGAAACTTTGCACTTTTTTACAGTTAACTGTCCACTTGTGCAATATTTATTTTTTAAAACTTAACTTTAATTATAAGTTTTATACTAAAAGTTGAACCTTATCCTTGGTAGTTAACTCGGACAATGAGTAAACTATAAGATCACTTAGTGAGGTATCAAATGCAACAGTATGACAATCAACGACATGAGTTTACTCCGCAAGATGTGGAAATAGTCTCAAAAGAGACGCTGTTTCGTGGTTTTTTCAAAATGGTTAAGTACACATTTAAACATAGACTGTTTGAGGGCGGCTGGAGCCAACCAATCGAGCGTGAGATGTTTGAGCGTGGACATGCTGCCGCTTTGCTACCTTATGATCCTATACGTGACGAAGTCGTGATCGTCGAACAGATCCGTGTCGGTGCTCTAGAGCATGAGAACCCGTGGCAATACGAAATTGTTGCGGGGATTATTGATACCGATGAATCACCACAAGATGTTGCTCGTCGTGAGGCGATGGAAGAAGCGGGGGTCGACGTCGGATCTGTATTGCCTATTACTTCGTATTATCCTTCATCCGGCGGTTGTTCAGAAAAGCTCGACGTCTTTGTTGGTTGTGTTGATGCAACGACAGCAAAAGGGGTTCACGGATTGGATTACGAAGGTGAAGATATTCGCGTGCAAGTGATGAGTCGCGAAGCGGCTTATCAGTTAGTAAAAGACGGTGTGTTTGAAAATGGCGCCACGATCATTGCGCTGCAGTGGCTACAATTGAACTACCAAGAATTACAGTCAGAGTGGATAGATTAACGTCATGCCAAATATAGCAGTCAAAAAACCGTATCATGTCGATTTGGCTGAATTGATGCGAGTTTACGAGACTAACTATGCCAAACTTAATGCTCTGTTACCGGTTGAGCATGAGGTTGGTGACGTTCGCTGTTACCAAGCCGTTAATATGGTGTATCAATTGACAGTGAATGAGGTCACAAAATACACCACATTAATAGATATATGTCAGAGTGACGCGATGCCAGTGTTTCCTTTGCCAAAAATGTCTGTCAGGCTATATCACGACGCTCGAGTTGCAGAAGTGTGCGCTAGCGGGGATTTTTCGCGAGTCAAAGCAAAATATGACTATCCCAACACAAAACTTCTGCAAAAGGATGAGAAATTTCAATTGAACAAATTTCTTGGGGAATGGTTAACGTTTTGTTTAAAAACGGGTATCAGCCGAACTCCAGTTTCTTTTTAATTGAGCCTATTTAAAAACACTTTTAAAGTCTAAACAGTAACGTATCTGGATTTGTTATTTTGGAATTATCACACACTTCAAAATTTGATGAGAGCAGTATTAAGCTTGTACAGCTAACGGACACGCATTTATTTGCGCCGAGCAATGGCAGCTTATTAAGCATCAACACTCAAGATAGCTTTCGTGCTGTAGTCGATGCCATTGTTAGTCAGGGCTTTGACTATCAAGCGATTTTAGCAACCGGTGATATTTCTCAAGATCACAGTGCTGAGTCGTACCAAAAATTTGAGTCAGGAATTCAACCTTTGGATAAACCGTGTTACTGGTTGCCAGGGAATCATGACTTCAAACCGAATATGGGCAGTGTTTTACCATCACCACAAATACAATGCGTTGAGCATGTCTTGCTAGGTAATAATTGGCAGATGGTGATGCTGGACTCGCAAGTGGTTGGTGTGCCTCACGGACGTCTCAGTGATCAACAGCTTGATCTATTAGAACAAAAGCTAACCGAATTTCCCGAACGTAATACCTTGGTTCTGCTGCACCACCATCCACTATTGGTTGGCAGTGCATGGCTGGATCAACATAATCTGAAAGATGCTGATCAATTTTGGGAAGTGGTTCAACAGCACACCAATGTGAAAGCGGTACTGTGTGGTCACGTTCATCAAGACATGAATCGAGATCATCATGGTGTACAAGTCATGGCAACACCGTCGACTTGTGTGCAATTCAAACCTAACTCAGATGACTTTGCGGTTGATACTTTGTCGCCTGGTTGGAGAGAGATTGAATTGCATCAAGATGGATCAGTAAGTACGCAAGTACGCCGTTTACCTCATGGACAATTCTTACCTGATTTTGAAGCGGCAGGTTATTGATGTTTGACTCTGAACAGCAAGCCGCTAAGCCGCCACTGCTTCTCTATATTCACGGTTTTAACAGTTCATCACGTTCTCACAAAGCAACGGTGATGGCTGACTATTGCGCGGAGCATCGTCCTGATATCAAGGTGATGACACCTCAACTGCCGAGTTTTCCTCAGCAAGCGGCCATTTATTTGCAGCAATTGGTGGAGCAATATAAAGAGCAATATCAGATAGCGTTGGTAGGTAGTTCTTTGGGTGGCTATCTTTCAACATGGCTGAATACTCACTATGGCTTTAAAGCTGTGGTTGTGAACCCAGCTGTTAAGCCGTATGAGCTTCTTGCTGACTATTTAGGTGAACAAGTAAATCCATATACAGAAGAGCGATATGTTCTGGAAACAAAACATATCAATGAACTGAAGGCGTTAGAGGTTCCGGCTATCGCTCAGCCGAGTGACTTCTGGTTACTTCAGCAAACGGAAGACGAAGTTCTGGATTACCGACAAGCGGTAGAGAAGTACCAAGGTGCAGTACAGACAGTAGAAGAGGGCGGGGATCATAGCTTTGTTAATTTTGAACGCTACCCCCAACAAATCATCACCTTTCTAAATCTTTAATCTGTTTCAGCAATCAAGTAATTTTCTCTTGTTTGACTGTTATTTCATCTATCAGTGGTGAAATATCATAGTTTGATGCCTTAGTTTTTGAACTAGCTTGACATCATTACTCAGCTTCCAGACTATATTCCCCAATACTTCGCTCGTTCGCTCTACTATGACGGTTCATAGTAATGATTTCGCTTTAGTCAAACTAGAGCCAGCGAACTGACGCAAACTTTTTGAGTAAACTCCGTATTATGACTGAACAATATAATGCAAAAGACCTCGAGGTACTTGAAGGTCTCGACCCCGTGCGACACCGCCCGGGAATGTATACCGAGACAGAAAGACCAAACCACCTTGCCCAAGAAGTCATTGATAACTCGGTTGATGAAGCACTAGCGGGACACGCTAAGAAGATTAAAGTCGTGTTGCATGCTGACCAATCGTTAGAAGTGACGGATGATGGCCGTGGTATGCCGGTTGATATCCACCCTGAAAAAGGCATCTCAGGTGTTGAGCTGATTTTAACTAAGCTCCACTCTGGCGGTAAGTTCTCGAACAATAACTACAAGTTTTCAGGTGGTTTGCACGGGGTAGGTATCTCGGTGGTAAACGCGTTGTCAAAACGTGTTGAAGTGACGGTTCGCCGTGACGGTCAGGTACATGAAATTGCCCTTGAAGGTGGTCATGCCGTAACGGATCTTACTGTTACAGGTACTTGTGGTCATCGCAATACCGGTACGACGGTACATTTTTGGCCAGATCCAAAATATTTCGATAGCTCTAAGTTCTCTGTTTTACGTCTTATCAATAACTTGCGCGCTAAAGCTGTACTTTGCCCTGGTTTAGAAATCACCTTTGTCGACAAGGTTGGCGGTGAAGAACATAAATGGTTCTATGAAGATGGTCTAAAAGACTACCTTGCAGAAGGTGTGAAAGGTTACACCTTACTGCCTGAGGAACCTTATGTTGGCGAATTCGTTGCTGAAACAGAAATGGCGAACTGGGCGATTATTTGGCAGCCAGAAGGCGGTGATATGATCACCGAGAGTTACGTGAACTTAGTACCAACTAAGCAAGGTGGTACACACGTAAACGGCCTTCGACAAGGTCTGCTTGATGCAATGCGTGAGTTCTGTGAATTTCGTAACCTTCTACCGCGTGGCGTTAAGTTAACGGGTGACGATATTTTCGATCGTTGTTCGTACGTATTATCGGTGAAGATGCAAGATCCGCAATTTGCTGGTCAAACAAAAGAACGTCTTTCTTCTCGTCAAACCGCAGCGTTTGTGTCTGGGGTGGTAAAAGATGCCTTTAGCTTGTGGTTGAACGAAAAACCACAACTGGCAGAACAGTTAGCTGAAGCTTGTATTGCGAATGCTCACCGTCGCATGCGCGCAAGCAAAAAGGTTGTGCGTAAGAAGATTGCTTCAGGCCCAGCACTGCCGGGTAAGCTAACCGATTGTTCGGTTCAAGATTTAAGTCGTACCGAAATCTTCTTCGTGGAAGGGGACTCGGCGGGTGGTTCTGCTAAACAAGCACGTGATCGTGAGTTCCAAGCGGTTATGCCACTTCGCGGTAAGATCCTAAATACATGGGAAGTGTCAGCGGACCAAGTATTGGCTTCACAAGAAGTACATGATATTTCGGTGGCTCTGGGTATCGACCCGGACAACGATGATTTATCAGGCCTGCGTTACGGTAAGATCTGTATCCTTGCCGATGCGGACTCGGATGGTCTTCATATCGCGACACTGCTATGTGCACTATTTACTCGCCATTTCCATGCATTGGTTGAAGCGGGTCATATCTATGTGGCAATGCCCCCTCTGTATCGTATCGATTGCGGTAAAGAAGTGTTCTACGCACTCGATGACGCAGAGAAAGACGGTGTGCTTGAGCGACTATCGCAGAAGAAAGCTAAGATCAACGTGCAACGATTCAAAGGTCTGGGTGAAATGAACCCACTTCAGTTACGTGAAACCACCATGGATCCAAACACTCGTCGTCTTGTTCAATTAACGATTGATGACAACGAAGCGACCAACGAGATGATGGACATGCTGCTTGGTAAAAAACGTGCAGATGATCGCCGTACATGGCTACAGACTAACGGTGATATGGCCGAGGTATAATGGATGTCTAACGAAATTACATATGATGGCGTTGAACAGCTGCCAATGCGCAAGTTCACCGAAGATGCCTACTTAAATTACTCAATGTACGTGATCATGGATCGTGCATTACCGTATATCGGTGATGGCTTGAAGCCAGTACAGCGTCGTATTATCTACGCGATGTCTGAGCTGGGCTTATCAGCTGCATCGAAATACAAAAAATCAGCACGTACCGTTGGTGACGTTCTAGGTAAGTACCACCCACACGGTGACTCTGCTTGTTACGAAGCCATGGTATTGATGGCGCAGCCTTTCTCTTACCGTTACCCATTGGTAGACGGTCAAGGTAACTGGGGTGCTCCGGACGACCCGAAATCGTTCGCTGCAATGCGTTATACCGAAGCGAAATTGTCTAAGTTTGCTGAGGTTCTGCTAGGTGAATTAGGTCAGGGTACCGTTGATTGGCAACCAAACTTTGATGGCACCATGAAAGAGCCTCAAATGTTGCCAGCTCGTCTGCCTCATATTCTTCTGAACGGTATCACTGGTATCGCGGTAGGTATGGCGACTGACATCCCGCCTCACAATGTCCGTGAAGTGGCGAACGCAGCGATTCACTTGATTGATACGCCGAAAGCTGAACTTCCAGATGTGATGGGTTTCATTCAAGGCCCTGATTACCCGACAGAGGCTGAGATTATTTCGCCGAAGTCGGACATCGAAAAGATCTACCGTACTGGACGTGGCAGCATCAAGATGCGCGCGGTTTGGCACAAGGAAGGCTCTGATATTGTTATCACGGCTTTACCTCATCAAGTGTCAGGTGCGAAGTTACTTGAGCAAATTGCTAACCAGATGCGCGCTAAGAAGCTGCCAATGGTTGACGACTTGCGTGATGAATCGGATCACGAGAACCCAACGCGCATCGTTGTCGTTCCTCGTTCAAACCGTATCGACTGTGACCAATTGATGAGTCACCTATTCGCTTCGACGGATCTAGAGAAAAACTTCCGCGTTAACTTGAACATGATTGGTTTAGACAATCGTCCTCAAGTTAAAGGCCTAGTTCAAATTCTGAAAGAGTGGATTGAGTTCCGTCGCACGACCGTTCGCCGTCGTTTGCAGTACCGTTTAGATAAAGTACTAGCACGTTTGCACATCTTAGAAGGTTTGCTTGCTGCTTATCTTAATATCGATGAAGTGATTGAAATCATTCGTACAGAAGACGAACCATGTCCTGTATTAATGAGCCGTTTCAACATTTCTGAAATTCAAGCCAATGCGATTCTTGATATTAAACTTCGTAACTTAGCTAAGTTAGAAGAGTTTAAAATCCGAGCGGAACAAGAAGAGCTTGAAGCTGAACGCGAAAAGCTTGAAAAGCTACTCGGTTCAGAGCGTCGCTTGAATACGTTGCTCAAGAAAGAAATCCAAGCCGATGCAGATAAATACGGCGATGATCGTCGTTCACCTCTGATTGAGCGTGCTGAAGCGAAAGCGCTAACAGAACGCGACTTAGTACCAAGCGAACCAATCACGGTTGTGTTGTCTGAGAAAGGTTGGATTCGTCATGCTAAAGGGCATGAAGTTGATGCTGAAGGCTTGAACTACAAATCTGGTGATAAGTTCTTAGCGAGTGCTAAGGGTAAGAGTAACCAACAAGCGGTGTTCCTTGGCAGTGATGGCCGAAGCTACTCCCTTGAATCTCATTCATTACCGTCGGCACGTAGCCAAGGCGAGCCAATTACAGGCCGCTTGAACGTCAGCCCGGGTACTTCTATTCGCCAAGTGGTGATGGGAGAGAATGAACAATTATGGTTAGTCGGTTCTGATGCTGGTTATGGCTTTGTTTGTAAGGGTAGCGATCTGCTGTCTAAGAACAAGAGCGGTAAAGCGTTAGTTAACTTGCCACAAGCTTCTGAAGTGATGTTGCCAAGCCCTATTGCAGACTTGGACAGTAACCAGATTCTGGCGATTACTAACCAAGGCCGTATGTTGTTGTTCCCTATTAAAGACCTGCCGCAGCTTAGCAAAGGTAAAGGCAACAAGATCATCAACATCCCTTCAGCTAAAGCAAAAGAGCGTGAAGAGTTTGTATCGCATCTGATGGCTATTCCAGAGAATGCAACGCTGACTATTTACGCGGGCAAACGTAAACTTGGCTTGAAACCTGCGGACCTTGAAAACTTCCGTGGTGAGCGTGGTCGTCGTGGTGGTCTGCTCCCAAGAGGTTTGCAGCGTGTGACTCGCATCGATATCGATGAACCTAGTGACGCCTAGTTTTGATTGAGTTTATCATTAGCTTTGATTGATAAAAGAAAACCCAGCTTAAGAGCTGGGTTTTTTGTATCTATACTTTTTGTCTCTGTAATTGGCGGTTTGAGTTACTCGCTATTAGCAATCAAACTAAATAAAGACTACAGGCGTGTGTCTTCGGTAATGGTGACCTTGAGTGTCTTGTTTTCACCTTTGCGCAATACACCAACATCAATGATAGTACCCGGGCGAAGGTCAGTAACAATGTCCATTACGCTCTGTCGTCCGCTAATTTGGGTGTTGTTGATGCTGATAATGATATCTTGTGCTTCAAAGCCGGCATCGGCTGCAGGACCATTCGGGTCAATGCCTAAGACAACAATACCACCGATGTTCTTAGTACCGAGCAAGCGTGATGTCACCGAATTGATGTCTTGTCCGTCGATACCAATATAACCACGAATGACACGACCATCGGCGATGATCTTCTCCATGATTTTATTAGCAAGTGAGTAGGGGATTGCAAATGAGATCCCGTAGGTTTCCATGTCGGTAGCTTGTTGGAAAGAAGCCGTGTTGATACCGACGAGCTCACCTTGTGAGTTAACCAGTGCACCACCAGAGTTACCTTCATTGATTGCTGCATCGGTCTGGATAAAGGCTTGGTGACCGTCTGCACTGATCGAAGAACGACCTGTTGCAGAGATAATGCCAAAGGTTGTCGTTTGCCCTAGGTTGTATGGGTTACCGATAGCCAGCACCACGTCGCCGACATTTGCTTTGTAATTCGGGTTCAGTGGAATAACAGGTAAGTTGTCACCGCTGACTCGGAGTATCGCAATATCGGTGCGTTTGTCTGAGCCGACAAGTTGTGCGGCCGCTACTCGTCCGTCTTGAAGTGCCACGACTATTTGGTCAGCTTGAGCAACAACATGGAAGTTGGTAATGATGTAGCCTTTTTCACTAACAATCACCCCTGAACCTAATCCTTGAGTTAGTAGCTTGTTGCGATCGCTTTCTGCGTATTTACGACTATAAATATTGACCACAGCGGGTGCAGCTCGTCGCACCGCTTGGTTAAATGAGATCTGAAGAGAGCCAATATTATCGACTTGAGGGTTCGTGACGTCTGCAACAATCGCCGGCCTTAAACTCGGAAATGCGAGAAGAATAAGCGCCGCTGAAACGAGTCCAAGGGAAATAGAACGAAATAGAAAGGACAGCATGTTTCCCTCTTCAACAAGTAAGGTATGAAGCATCCGTCAATGGATGACTGACTTGATTATCAGTGAAGCATAGCATTTTGATTGATCTAAAGAAAAGGGAGACTGAGTAAGTTTAAAGCAAACTTACTGAGCCTCCCTGTAATTACGCTGACGTATGGCTATCGAATAACTAGATAGATAGTCCTATCGTCTCGCTGGATATTAAGTGCCAATACGCCAGGTTGTTTTTCAAGAATCTTTCTAAATTCAGCAAGGTTCTTAACTGGTTGGCGGTTTACCCCGATGATGATGTCATCTTTAAGAAGCTGATAAGCTTCTGCTGGCGAACCTTGAGCGACACTTGATACCTTGACGCCTGTCGCTGAATCGCTGTCGGTTGTGTTGGTGAGCACTGCACCGGCAAGTCCTTCATGGAGCTTTTCAGCTTGTGTCTTACTATTTGTGGATTCACCAAGCGTGACGTCAAAGGTCTTATGCTTACCGTCACGAACCACGCCTAACTCGATCTGTTTACCTGCACCTAGGGTGGCTACTTTGGCTCTTAACTCACTAAAAGTATCAATACGCTTACCGTTAATGGAGACAATGACATCGCCCGCTTTCAATCCTGCTTTGTCTGCAGCACTGTCGGGTACAATTTGGCTAACAAAAGCACCTTTGCTGGACTCATAACCAAGCGCTTCAGCCAATTCCGAGGTGACCTCTCCACCTTGGACACCAAGCATGCCACGTTTTACTTCACCGAAATCGAGAATCTGTTCAGTCAGGTTTGTCATCATATTGGATGGAATGGCAAAGCCGATACCGACATTACCTCCGTTAGGTCCTAGGATGGCCGTGTTGATACCAATCAGTTCACCGTTAAGATTCACTAACGCACCTCCAGAGTTACCACTGTTAATCGCGGCATCGGTTTGAATGAAGTTTTCGAAGTTCTCTAGATTGAGACCGCTACGTCCTAACGCTGAAACGATACCGGATGTTACGGTTTGACCAAGCCCAAATGGGTTGCCGATAGCCACACTGAAGTCGCCGACTCTCAATTTGTCGGAATCTGCGACTTTTATCTGGGTAAGGTTTTTGGCTGTTTCGAGTTTTAATAGCGCGATATCAGACATCTGGTCGCCGCCGATGAGCTCTGCATCGTACTCTCGACCATCATGCAGTTTTACTTTGATATCGTCGGCACCATTGATGACATGGTAATTGGTGACAATATGGCCTTTCTTGGCATCAATGATCACACCAGAACCTAGCCCGCGGAATGGACGCTCTCGTGTTTGTTCTGGACCAAAAAAGAATTGAAATTGTTCAGGGATTTGCTGACGTTGTACCTGTTTGCCTTCTACGGCAATACTAACCACAGCGGGGGTTACTTGTTCAAGCATAGGGGCAAGGCTTGGTAATTGTTCATTACCCACACTTAATGGAAGTGCGGCTGTAGCTTGAATGGGGGTGATGATTGAACTTAAGCTTAAAGTCAGTACTGATAAAGCAAGCAAAGGTTTTTTCATCATAAACTCCTCTCTAGTTAAGGTCTTAACCCTCTTATACGTTTAATAAGTATGAGAAGTTTCAAATGACCTGAGTGAAAGTTATGACTCAAAAACCTTTGTAAAGTTCACAGAAGTGTTAAATGTTTACGATGCTTTTGCTGTAACGACATCGGGAGCATCCATGATTTCTTTCTTCTGCTCGGTAAATAAACCCGTTGCGCCATTAGCGTAATCTTTCGGTTGTTCTTCAAGCGTCGACTCTTTAACTGAAGACTTATCTTGTGGCTTATCCGAATGAGCAGCGGCTGTTTTCACAAATGGGTTGTCTTGCTCTGGCAGGTTTGGGAGTAGCTCTGAGCTTGTTTTTTCCATGTGTTGGTAAAGCTTTGTATAGTCCTTACCTAAGGTGTCCAACATTTCTGCTGATTTCGCAAAGTGGTCAGCTAGCTCTTGTCGCTGCTGTTCCAGGGCAAACTTTGCGCTATCTAATTCTTTCTGTACGTTCTTTTGTTTTTTGTATTCAGGTGTCATGAGACGAGAAATAGCGACCCCTAAAATAACTCCGACTAGTAAACCGGCAACGGCATACATCCAAGGCATAACAGCTCCTTATTATTGTTTTTTAACATGTTTGTTACTGCTTAGTTACACGTGATACGGCTCCATGGTACTATGAGAAAGCCGCAGTATAAAGAGAAATGCGTGTGCGCTAGTTAGCAGTTTGATGCTGCATTATTCACCGCATAGCGACATGTCTCATACTGTTTGGGCTCATTTTTATTTGCTGTCTGATATCGCTTTCATTGTGGAAATGTCGTCATGAATCCCATTAAAAAATACGAACAAGATATAAAAGAACATGGATTTCAAAGAGATCCAGCACAAGAGCAAGCCGTTAAATCTTTAGATGAACTCTTTCATCAATTCCAAGATTACATGAATGCCCCTATTCCTCAACTGACTCGATTCCAAAAGTTAATGGGCAAAAAGCCAGAACTGCCACTGCCACCAAAAGGCCTCTATTTTTGGGGCGGCGTCGGGCGCGGTAAAACCTATTTAATGGATACGTTCTACGATGCCTTACCGACCACAAAAAAAATGCGCGTTCACTTTCACCGCTTTATGTATCGAGTCCATGATGAGCTAAGGGCGCTAGGTAATGTTAGCGACCCGTTGCCTTTAGTGGCAGATAAGTTGAAAGAAGAAGCGGATATTATTTGTTTTGATGAATTCTTTGTTTCAGACATTACCGATGCCATGATCTTAGGAACTTTGTTCCAAGAGTTATTCGCTCGAAACGTTATCTTGGTTGCGACCTCTAATATTCCACCTGCGGATCTGTATCGCAACGGGTTACAGCGAGCGCGTTTCTTACCCGCTATTAAGCTCATTCAAGATAACTGTCATATTCTTAATGTTGATAGCGGAATTGATTATCGTCTGAGAACCTTAGAGCAGGCTGAGATCTACCATTACCCACTGGATAGCCAAGCGAACATTAACCTCGAAACATATTACGCGCAGCTTGTTGGTGAAGATAAAGAGAAGCTTAAGCAGATAGAGGTTAATCACCGTCAATTAGATGTAGTCGAAGCGAGTGATGGCGTGCTGCATGGTACTTTTGCTCAGCTTTGTCAGTCGGCTCGTAGCCAGAACGATTATATTGAGTTGTCTCGGGTTTATCACACGGTTCTATTGGCTGATGTGTTGCAAATGGGCGCGACTTCCGATGACGCTGCTAGACGCTTTATTGCGTTAGTTGATGAGTTCTATGAGCGCAATGTGAAACTGATTATTTCAGCGGAAGTGGAGCTAGAAAAACTATACACCCATGGTCAACTAGAGTTTGAGTTTAAACGTTGTCAGTCGCGTTTAATTGAAATGCAGAGCCATGAGTATTTGGCAAAAGAACACTTAAGTTAGCTTTGATTATCTCGAATAAGAAAGAGAATTAAAAAAATCGTGATTTTGTTCAAAAAGAGGTGATTTTTTCTTCGCTCTTCTCTATAATCCTGCGACCTACCGTTACTGCGGGCCTCTAGCGATGAGTAAAATCACGTTATGCCAAGAGTTTTCCAACACTCGAAGGGGTGATGAATGGTAACTCTTAGACAGTGGGAATACGCGAGTATTCCTTAAGTGTAAATTTTTTAAATAGGTAATTATTAGCATGAAAACTTTCGTTGCTAAACCAGAAACTGTAAAACGCGACTGGTATGTTGTAGACGCTGAAGGCAAAACTCTTGGCCGTCTAGCAAGTGAAATCGCTTCTCGCCTACGCGGCAAGCACAAAGCAGAATACACTCCTCACGTAGACACTGGTGATTACATCATCGTTGTTAACGCTGAGAAAGTTGCTGTAACTGGTAACAAAGCTAAGGGTAAGGTTTACTACCGTCACTCTGAGTTCCCAGGTGGTCTTAAAACTATCACTTTTGAAAAGCTAATTGCTAAGAAACCAGAAATGGTTCTTGAACTAGCAGTTAAAGGTATGCTTCCACGTGGTCCACTAGGCCGCGCGATGTACCGTAAGCTTAAAGTGTACGCTGGTACTGAGCACAACCATGTTGCTCAACAGCCACAAGTACTAGACATCTAAGGGGATTAAGACAATGGCAGAGAATCAATACTACGGCACTGGTCGTCGCAAAAGCTCAGCAGCTCGTGTTTTCATCAAACCAGGCTCTGGTGAGATCGTAATCAACAAGCGCAGCCTTGATGTTTACTTCGGTCGTCCAACTTCTCGTATGGTTGTTAAACAACCTCTTGAGCTAGTTGAACTAACTGAGAAACTTGACCTTTACATCACTGTTTCTGGTGGTGGTATTTCAGGTCAAGCTGGCGCAATCCGCCACGGTATCACTCGTGCTCTTATGGAATACGATGAAACTCTACGTCCTGCTCTACGTGCAGCTGGCTATGTTACGCGTGATGCTCGTTGCGTTGAACGTAAGAAAGTTGGTCTACGTAAAGCACGTCGTAAACCTCAATTCTCTAAGCGTTAATTTTTCTTTACGAAAAAGTACACGCTCCCAGTTTTTCGACTGGAATTGTGGTTCAAAGCTCGGCTATATGCCGGGCTTTTTGTTTTTATGCCCCCTCTAAACGCTTTCCCTCCCTCGTTTTATTTCCAAATTCTTATATTTTGAAAGCTTTTGTAACCCAATGTGCGCTTTGCCTCATGATTGTTACAAAAAGGTAGCTTTATCTTGTCAAAAAGTAGGGTTTTATTTATCATTTGCCGTCAATAAATAGAACTAAATACATATTTTGTTAGCCATGCTCTTTATTCGGAATTATTTCAATCCATAAGGAGCAAATGGGAGAATGTTTGGATGAGCAACGCGCCTTTAAATAACGGTCGCAGGCGTTTCTTAACCGCAACAACAGCCGTTGTTGGTGGTTTAGGAGCAGCTGCTGTAGCCGTGCCTTTTATTAAATCATGGAATCCGAGTGCCAAGGCGAAAGCTGCAGGCGCACCGGTGGAAGTGGAAGTCAGTAAGTTAGAGCCGGGACAAATGGTTCGTGTCGAGTGGCAAGGTAAGCCTGTATGGGTTGTACGCCGTGCTGAATCGGTGCTAGAGAATCTAAAAGCGATCGGTGGTCAACTTCGTGACCCTCAATCTGAAGCTGAACAACAACCAGAATACGCGCAGAACGAGTTTCGTTCAATTAAGCCGGAATTCTTCGTTGCTGTTGGTTTCTGTACGCACTTAGGTTGTTCTCCAACTTACCTGCCAGATTCTTTTGCAGAACAAGTTCAGGGTGTTAAGTCTGGTTTCTTCTGTCCTTGCCATGGTTCAAAGTTTGATATGGCAGGTCGAGTATTCCAAGGCGTACCAGCTCCATTGAATCTTGTTGTACCAAAGCATATGTATTTGAGTGACACTAAGATCATGATCGGTGTGGACGAGGGAGACGCGTAATGCAAGGATTGCTTGATTGGGTAGAGAAACGTCTACCCGCGATGAATGCTTACAAGAAGCATTTATCTGAATACCCAATGCCTAAGAACTTTAACTTTTGGTACCTTTTTGGTTCTTTAGCAATGTTAGTACTGGTTAACCAAATCCTTACGGGTATTTGGCTGACAATGAACTATGTACCGTCTGGTGAGGGCGCATTTGCTTCTGTTGAATACATCATGCGTGATGTGGAATACGGTTGGCTACTGCGTTACATGCACTCAACAGGTGCATCGGCATTCTTCGTTGTGATCTACCTGCATATGTTCCGTGGTCTAATCTACGGTTCTTACCAAAAGCCTCGTGAGTTACTTTGGATCTTCGGTATGTTGATCTTCTTAGTGCTTATGGCTGAGGCTTTCATGGGCTACCTACTACCATGGGGTCAAATGTCTTACTGGGGTGCTCAGGTAATCATTTCTCTGTTTGGTGCGATCCCTGTTATAGGTGATGACCTAACGCTTTGGATCCGTGGTGACTACATCATCTCTGGTGCAACGCTGAACCGTTTCTTCGCACTGCACGTTATTGCTCTGCCAATTGTACTTCTGCTGCTTATCGTACTTCACGTACTGGCGCTGCACGAAGTGGGTTCGAACAACCCAGACGGTATCGAAACCAAGCTTCCTAAAGGCACAATGGGCGACGACTACAAAACTCAGTTCCCATTCCACAAGGATTACACTAAGAAATACGACATCATTGACTCTATTCCTTTCCACCCATACGGGACGGTAAAAGATATGGTTGGTGTTGCTGGTTTCTTATTCTTGTTCTGTTACGTGCTGTTCTTTAACCCAGAAATGGGTGGGTACTTCCTTGAGCCGCCTAACTTTGAAGCTGCAAACCCGCTGAAAACACCTGAGCATATTGCTCCAGTTTGGTACTTCACGCCGTTCTACGCTGTACTTCGTGCTGTTCCAGATAAGCTGTTAGGTGTAGTTGCAATGGGCGCTTCAATTGTTGTGCTATTCCTACTGCCATGGTTCGACCGTTGTAAAGTGCGTTCTTACCGTTACCGTAGCAAACTGCATTTGATTAACATCATCCAATTCACAATAAGCTTTATTGCGCTTGGTGTACTTGGTGCGCTTCCAGCAACGCCTACATACACGCTATTAGCTCAAATCTTTAGCTTAGGTTACTTCATGTTCTTCGTTCTGCTGTGGTTCTACAGTAAAAATGAAGCGACGAAACCATTACCAGAAAGGGTGACATTCAAATGAAAAAGTGGATTGTAATTTTATTTGCTATGTTGCCGTCACTAGCGATGGCAGCGGGTGCAGGCGTACCATTAGACAAAGCAAACAATGATTTAACAGACAAAGCTTCATTGCAAAATGGCGCTAAGATGTTCATGAACTACTGTTTCGCTTGTCACTCAACGCAGTACCAACGTTATGAACGTGTTGCGAATGATTTGGAGATTCCTTTAGACCTAATGAAGGAAAACCTGATCTTCGATCCTGACGTGAAAATTGGTAGCTTGATGGTTAACGCTATGCCTTCTGAGCAAGCTGCTAGTTGGTTTGGTGCTCCACCACCAGATCTAACATTGGTTGCTCGTGTCCGTGGCGCAGATTGGCTATACACGTACCTTCGTACTTTCTATGAAGATCCGTCTCGTCCATTTGGTGTGAACAACCTGGTTTTCCCAAGTGTTGGTATGCCGCATGTTCTTGAAGAGCTACAAGGTATCCCAACGCCAATCTACGATACTCACATGGTCGATGGTGAGGAAGTTAAGGTTGTTGTTGGCACTGAAACAGATGGTTCTGGCGAATTAAGTGCTGGTGAGTATGACGAAGCAGTTCGTGACCTTGTTAACTTTTTGGTTTACTCGGGCGACCCTGTTCAACTTGAGCGTCATGCTATGGGTTGGTGGGTAATGGCCTTCTTAGTAATCTTCACTATCATCGTGATTTTGCTGAAGAAAGAGTATTGGCGTGATGTGCACTAATTGTGCTATAATACCGTGCTAATTCCCAAATTATGTTAATGTTCAATGGAGGCTTTAGGCCTCCATTGTTTTTATTTAAAGTGTACTGGAGGGCTCCATGGCTGTAGCTGCCAATAAACGTTCTGTAATGACTCTTTTCTCAAGTGCTTCTGATATGTATAGCCATCAGGTGCGCATTGTTCTTGCTGAAAAAGGCGTAAGTGTTGAAGTTGAGTTGGTTGATGAAAAAAATCTACCAGCAGAGCTTGTTGAACTGAACCCGTACAAATCAGTACCTACTCTTGTTGATCGTGAGCTTGCTCTATATGACTCTAAGATCATCATGGAATACCTAGATGAGCGTTTCCCTCATCCACCATTGATGCCTGTATACCCGGTTGCTCGTGGTAACAGTCGTCTAATGATGTACCGAATTGAGCGTAACTGGTATTCAGTTGCAGAGAAGATCGTTAAAGGCAACGCTGAAGAATCTGAAGCAGCTCGCGTGAAATTACGCAACGACCTATTAACTCTTGCTCCTATCTTCGCTGAGTATGAATACTTCATGAGCGAAGAGTTTAGCCTAATTGATTGTTACCTAGCTCCGCTATTATGGCGTTTACCTGAGCTTGGTATCGAACTGATTGGTCCTGGTTCTAAAGAACTTAAGATTTACATGAACCGCGTATTCGAACGTGATTCATTCCTAGCTTCTCTAACGGAAGCTGAGCGTGAGATGCGACTCGTTCGCTAAGCGTTTATGGATATTTCAAATATGACTCCACGCCGACCATACATGCTTCGTGCATTTTATGAATGGCTGGTTGATAACGAACTGACTCCACACTTGGTTGTTGAAGCAACATTGCCGGGTGTGAGAGTTCCAGACGAGTTTGTTCAAGATGGTCAGATCATTCTGAACATCGCGCCTCGTGCGGTTGGACAACTTGAACTGGGTAACGAAGCTGTGACGTTTAGTGCTCGCTTTAGTGGTCGTCCACACTCTGTGATCGTTCCGCTATACGCAGTACAAGCAATTTATGCTCGTGAGAATGGTGCTGGTACCATGTTTGAACCTGAAGAGGCTTACATGGAAGCGTTTGAAGAAGGAATTGAAGAAAGTCCTTTTGAAGAACCAGAAAAAGGCCCATCTTTGAGTGTTGCAACAGCAGACGTAGATGCTGAAGAGTCTGACTCAGAACCTGAGCCATCTCGTCCAGCGAAAGGTCGCCCAAGCCTTCGTGTTATCAAATAGCGTTATTTTTTAAATAACTCCAAATACAAAAAAAGCAGCGATTTATCGCTGCTTTTTCTTTTTGTGCTAACTGATTTTTAGTTGCTAGACTCATTTCGTTAGGCTTTGTTAGCTAACTTGTCTAAGTAAATTCAAAGTAAGTTAGTTTACAGAAGCGTCTTCTTCACCATATTCAAACGCTCGAATCACCTGCTTCACACCAGAGATATTACGCGCAACTTCTGTCGCGATATCAGCGTGTTCTCGAGAAACTAATCCAAGCAGAAATACTTCTGAATCTTCAGTAATGACTTTGACTTTGATACCGTTAAGCTCAGACTTGGCAAGTAGGGCAGACTTCACTTTAGTGGTAATCCAACTGTCTTTGCTGATAGCACTAACAGACAGTGGCTCTTTCACTCGGATCTGGTTGTGTATACTTTCAACTCCCGTTACTGCTTTAGCTTGGCTTTCAAAAGCACGACGTTCAGCATCTGTCGTTGCTTGCCCCATCAGAACTACTGAACCACGGTAAGAGCTTGCTGTGATACTGACATTGCCGCGAAATGGCGGTTTATTTGTCATAGCTGCAACTTCAAATTCGATATTGTTGTCGCTCCAAATCTCTTTGGTGGTTCGTGTATCGGTGACTAGATTTGCAGTAGTTGCTGCACCAGCAATGAAAAGACCAGCACAACCAGATAACGACAGTGTAAGTAGCGAAACACTAATCAGCTTAAGCAGCTTCATAGAAGTTAATGATTTCATCGTGATGCTCCGTATATCACTCTTCGTGAGCTGGGAAGAGTACTTGATCGATTAGGTCACATAAGCAGTGTAGTGTCACCATGTGTACTTCGTGGATACGTGCTGTACGGTGTGAGGGAATACGAATTTCTACATCGTGCTCACCAAGCAGGCCAGCCATTTCACCACCATCTTTACCAGTAAAGGCGATGATTGTCATATCACGTGTTACCGCAGCTTCCATTGCTTTGATGATATTTTTACTGTTACCACTAGTAGATATAGCCAGTAAAATATCACCAGTTTGACCAAACGCACGTACCTGCTTAGAGAAGATCTCTTCATAGTGGTAGTCGTTTGCCACAGCCGTTAGTGTGGTGTTATCAGCAGTGAGAGCCATTGCTGGAAGACTAGGGCGCTCGGTTTCAAAGCGATTAAGTAGGCAAGAGACAAATTGCTGAGCATTCGATGCCGAACCACCGTTACCACAACAAAGAATCTTGTTTCCGTTAAGCAGGGTTGCAACCATTGCTTGAGCGGCATGCGTGATTGCGTCTGGCAGAGCTTCTGCCGCCGCAATTTGGATTTGAATACTTTCTGTAAAACTTTCTTTGATGCTGTCTAGCATGTTTATCCTTGGGTAATCGCGTTTTGAATCCAGTCGATAGTGTCATTCGGCCCTTCGATGGCAATGATATCAAACCTGTAATCTGTAGAGTGTACCGACAAGCCTTGCTGCATAAGCCAAACATTGGCTGTTTTGAGTAGCTTTTGTGACTTTTTGGCTGTCACCATTTCAGCGGCATGTCCGTAGCGTGTTTGCTTGCGGTATTTTACCTCAGCAAACACAACTGTTTTGTTATGGCGCATTATAAGATCAATTTCGCCACATTTTGCTATGAAGTTTTCTTCAATTAACGATAAACCGTGGCGAACTAAATAATTTTTTGCCACGGCTTCGTATTTATCACCCACTTGTTTGTGGGTGATTGATGGCTTGGATAGGAACTTACGGCTAAAAAGCCCCATGCTCTGCCCAGCTGATTTCACGTTGAACAACACAGTTGTTGTCGATGGTTAATACGCCGGTTTCACCTGTAATGCTGTAATCTTGTACGGCTTTCATCTGTGGTAGTGCATCCATTAGATAGTATGCATCCATTCCTAGAGCTTGTAGACGCTTTTGGCTGTTCGAGTGTGAAGGCCATAGGTCATTAAGCGCTTTGTTAAGCTCGTTTTTGTTCTCGACTAATAGCGGGATATCGCTGTAGAAGACACCCGTTAGGTCTTCATATTGCTTGTCACCGCTGTTGCTGCGTGAGTTTGAAAACAGTGCAGGTTGGCTAGCATCAGGGTTAATTGCAACTTCAATGAAGGGTTTGATGAGTGTTAGCTCTGAGTTCTTAGCGACAATGTAGACAGAATCGATATCACGACGACTGCGTGGCTCTGTTTCTAGGTCTAGGTTAAGTAGCCCATCCATTTGAGCGATACGTTGTTGGCTCTCTTGTAAACCGAAAATCTGATTCACATTACGCTGCAGTTGGCGTTTGTCAGAGAAGAAGCTGATTGCAACGTCGTTGTTGCTGTATTTCTGCCACTCTTCGTTAAATGCTTGCTTAACGCGGTCACCTAAGCGTCCTTTGGGTGCAAGAATAAGTGGGTACTTATAGCCTTGTGCAAAAAGGTGTTTCGCAGCCTGAGCGACTTCTTGTTCTGGCGATAAAGCGAGATAACAAATATTAGTATCTGGTTCTAGCTGAGTTGGAATATTAAGAGCTAATGCTGGAATCGAGTTTTCGTGGTTTTTCTGCGCTTGTTGAAGCTTAGTGATATTGCTCTTAATCAGAGGGCCAACGATGAAATCAACGTTATTCTCTTCCAGTTTCGCTTTAATTTCAGCGGCACTTTGTACGTTGGTATCCATTACGGTCAACGTTGCATCTTCTTCACGCTCTTTGTCATTCATCATCGCAAAGATGAAACCATCACGCACAAGTTGTGCTTGCTTACCGTACTTACCTGTTAGCGGCAGCAGTAGCGCAGTGCTGGTTGGTTTGCTGATTTCTAACGCTAATATGTCGGTGATCGCTTGAGGTGTGTAAGTAGCCGCAGGGTGCTGAGGATTCTCTGCCAACCAATCAGTCAGGGTTTCCTGTAGGTTTGGAAGGTTCGAATTCAGCGTCTTCATGTAGATAGCCAGTTGCAACCAACCTGAAAGCACATCTTCTGTCGGCGATGTTTTCAGTTCTAGAATCTCGTATTGAGAGTAGCTATTCAGGTTCTGCCAAATACGGCCGGCCGTTTGCTGTTGGCTTTCGTCGCTAGCGTCCAGATATTCAGAATAAAGGACTAACTCACGGCTCGCTTCGAAATACTCATTCTGTATTTCAGAAATGTTGGCGCGTAGCTCGTGATAATCTTTCCATTGCTCGTTCGGAAGCTTCCACCAAGGTTGAAAGTTCAGTTGGCTGTACGCTTGCTGTGGTTGCGAGTTATTCACCAGCAGTTGAGCGCGAGCTAGTTGCCATTCTGCTTGTTGAACTTCACTCAGCTCTTGTTTGGCTAAGCGTTTGATCAGCAGAGTCGCTTGATCGGTTTTTCCAGCTTGCACAGAAGCCTTAAGCGCCATGATTAACCAGTCGTTTTGTAGACTTCCTTTGCTACTATCCGCCTGCATCATGTAACTTTCAGTTGATTGCGCTGGATCTAGTGTAATATCAACACGCGTTGGTGCTTGAGGACCTGAAGAACAAGCCGCCAATGTAATTGCTAATGCAATTGGAGTGAGTAAGCGTGGTACACTGAGTCTCTTATGGTTCATCGTTGCCATGAGTTCTTTAAATTCCGTATAAATTTGTATCTATATTAATCGTTGAAGTGATGGTAAACAAATGACAGATAACAAAACCTTGCTCACAGAGAGCCCAACTCTCTATATTGTGCCAACCCCAATCGGAAATTTGGGAGATATCACTCAAAGAGCAATTGAAATTTTATCAAGTGTCGATGTTATTGCAGCCGAAGACACACGCCACACGGGTAAGCTGCTTGCTCACTTCAATATATCAACCAGAACGTTCGCTTTACATGATCATAATGAACAAACTAAAGCACAAGTTCTAGTCGAAAGGTTATTAGAAGGTCAGTCTATCGCATTAGTCTCTGATGCGGGTACTCCTTTAATCAGTGATCCAGGTTACCATCTTGTCTCACAATGTCGTCAAGCGGGTGTGAGAGTTGTGCCACTTCCTGGTGCTTGTGCTGTGATTACCGCACTAAGTGCGTCTGGTTTGCCGTCTGATCGTTTCAGCTTTGAAGGTTTCTTACCGCCAAAGAGCAAAGGTCGTAAAGACAAGTTCTTAGAGATAGCAAAAGCAGAACGCACGTGTATCTTCTACGAATCTCCGCACCGTATTACTGATTCTCTACAAGACATGCTAGAGATCTTAGGCCCTGACCGTGAGGTTGTGTTGGCGCGTGAGCTAACCAAAACCTTCGAAACCATCCAAGGTCTGCCACTTGGTGAACTTATTGAGTGGATTGAAGAAGACGCAAACCGTAAACGCGGTGAGATGGTATTGCTAATTCACGGTCACCGTGAAGAAGCGAGCACAGAGTTGCCAGACGAAGCGACTCGCACGCTGGGTATTCTAACCAAAGAACTGCCACTTAAAAAAGCAGCAGCGATGACGGCAGAAATCTACAATCTGAAAAAGAACGCTTTATACAAATGGGGCCTAGAGCATCTAGACAACTAGATAGCTCTTTATAGACTAGATACCTATTTATAGAGTAGCTAACCTGTATTGAAAAGCTTATGAGGAGTGATGGTAATACCGTCGCTCCTTTTTTTGTGCTTGGATTGTGTAAAATTCGTGCACTTGCTTAATGGTTTGCAGCATATTTGTGATCTCGCTAGACACTGCACACTAATCTCTATACAATCCGCCCTCGGAGTTGAACGGGTAATCGCTGCTTTGCTGATGTCCTTCGGGAGACTGACGTTGAGGTCCTTCGGGAAACTGACGTTGAAGTCCTTCGGGAGACTGGTAGAGGGGAGGAACGTCCGGGCTCCATAGAGCAGGGTGCCAGATAACGTCTGGGGGGCGCGAGCCCACGACAAGTGCAGCAGAGAGAAGACCGCCGATGGCCTCATTTCTTCGGAAGAGGCACAGGTAAGGCTGAAAGGGTGCGGTAAGAGCGCACCGTGCGACTGGCAACAGTTCGTAGCAAGGTAAACTCCACCCGGAGCAAGATCAAATAGGCCCTCGCATTGCGCTGCTCGCGTATGGGGGCGGGTAGATTGCTTGAGCCTGTGAGCGATTGCAGGCCTAGACGAATGGTTACCGCCGCGCAAGCGGAACAGAACCCGGCGTATGTGTCAACTCCACCTATATAAAGAACCCATCATTACTTAACGGTAGTGATGGGTTTTTTGCTTTATATTGACGTTAATTATTTAGATTTCCTTAGAATCCATCATCTTGATATGAGCTTGGGTCAAAAATTCCCAAAGGCTATACACAATATGGTGGAGATACGGCGTGAAATCAGTAAACTAAAACGTTAATAGAACATATTATTGCCGAACTAATGGCTCAATCCATTCACTGAGAAGACTATGACAGAAGCATTCAAACATATTTCAGTATTGCTTAACGAATCTATTGACGGACTTGCGATCAAACCTGACGGTACCTATATCGATGGTACTTTTGGCCGTGGTGGTCACAGCCGTACAATCCTGTCTAAACTGGGCGAGAATGGAAGACTCTTTAGTATCGACCGCGATCCACAAGCGATTGCCGAAGCACAAAAGATTGATGACCCTCGTTTTACGATTATTCACGGCCCGTTCTCAGGTATGGCTGAATATGCAGAGCGTTATGACTTAGTCGGTCAAGTGGATGGCGTATTGCTGGATTTAGGTGTCTCTTCACCACAGCTGGATGATGCTGAACGTGGCTTTAGCTTTATGAAAGATGGCCCGCTTGATATGCGTATGGATCCAACAACCGGCATTCCTGTTTCTCAGTGGTTGGTTGAAGCTGATCTTGATGACATCACATGGGTTATTCGTGAGTTCGGTGAAGACAAACACGCTCGTCGTATCGCGAAAGGCATCATTGCTTATCAAGAGAATGAAGAGAACGAACCGCTAACGCGCACTGGTCAACTGGCTAAGCTTATCTCTGATGTCGCTCCAAAAAGCTTCAAAGAGAAAAAACACCCAGCAACACGTGCTTTCCAAGCATTCCGTATCTACATTAACAGTGAACTAGAAGAGATCGATACCGCACTGAAAGGCGCGGCAAGCATCCTTGCTCCTCAAGGTCGTATCTCTGTTATCAGTTTCCACTCGCTTGAAGACCGTATGGTGAAGCGCTTTATACGTAAAGAGAGCCAAGGACCGCAAGTACCACATGGCCTGCCACTAACTGAAGAGCAGATCAAAGCGCTAGGCAGTGCCGATCTGAAACCAATTGGTAAAGCAATCAAGCCTTCTAAAGATGAAGTGGATGAGAATACTCGTTCGCGTAGTTCAGTACTACGAATCGCAGAAAAGCTATAGTCAATGAAGACCTCCAAACCCAACTTAGCCAAGATAATCTTTTTTGATTTGATCTCCGTGGGTAAAGTCCCATTGGGGCTTCTTATCTGCATCTTTGCGAGTGCGATGGGGGTCGTTCTTACGACACATGTATCACGTCAGGCGATTACGCAAAAAGACATGGCATTGGTGGAGCGGGAACAACTTGATGATGAGTGGCGAAATTTAATGCTTGAAGAGACGGCGCTAGCAGAACACAGCCGCGTTCAAGCATCGGCAAAAAGAGAGCTAGACATGAAACGTCCAGACTCCGACAAAGAAGTTGTGATCACACTGAAATGACCGGTAAAAAGGAAAAAACACCCGCAAAAACCGTTAATGAATCAACGAAAGAGCGAGTGAAGAGCGAAAAGGATTCGGATCCAATTCTTATTAAATGGCGTTTCAACGTTGTTATTGCTTTCGTGTTTCTAGCCTTTGCTGCACTCGTTGGCCGTGTGGCTTACATCCAAATCATTGAACCCGATAACTTAATTCGTCAGGGCGATCTTCGCTCAGTGCGTGTTAAGGCTATTCCTTCTGCTCGCGGTATTATCTCTGACCGCAATGGCGAGCCGCTTGCTGTGAGTGTTCCCGTTGAGGCTGTATGGGCCGACCCAAAAACGATTTTCGATAAAAATGGTATGGCCCAGATTGATCGTTGGTATGCGTTAGCCGATGTACTTGGCCTACAGCGACAATCGATGATCGATAAGATCTCTAGCAATAAATCCCGTCGATTTATTTATCTACAAAGACAAGTTAGCCCTGCGATGGCTAAGTATATCCGTGAACTTAAGCTGGTGGGTGTGGGCCTAAAAGCGGAATCTCGACGTTACTACCCTGCTGGTGAAGTCAGTGCACACCTTATCGGTGTGACCGGAATTGATGGACACGGCCTGGAAGGGGTTGAACGCAGTTACGATAAATGGCTTACGGGCGAAGCAGGCAAGCGAACGATTCGTAAAGACCGCTACGGACGCGTTGTCGAAAACATTGCGTTAGAAGAACGCGAAGAAGGCAAACCACTAGAACTCACCATCGATCAACGATTGCAGGCGATAGCCTATCGAGCGATTAAGCAAGCGGTGGCCGATCATAAAGCGACCTCAGGCTCTGCAGTATTACTCGATGTGAAAACGGGCGCTGTGTTAGCCATGGTCAATGCACCGTCTTACAACCCGAACAACCGCTCTGATTTACAAAGCTTTAAAATGCGAAACCGCGTGCTGACCGATGCTATGGAGCCTGGCTCAACAGTGAAACCTTTTGTGGTGCTCGCCGCATTAGAAAATGGTACAGCTGATGCGAAATCTATTATTGATACAGGTAATGGCATCATGCAAATTGGAGGTAGCCGAGTACGTGATACCTCTAAAGTGGGCAAGGCTGATTTAGCCTTGATCCTTAAAAAATCAAGTAACATCGGCGTGGCGAAATTAGCGCTTGATATGCCACTTGAAGCGTTACTTGGTATGTACAGTTCGGTTGGTTTAGGCGAAATGTCTGGGCTAAATCTCGTGGGTGAAACGAGTGGTATTTTCCCTAATCGTCGCCGTTGGTCTAAGTTCGAAATCGCGACGCTATCGTTTGGTTATGGCTTATCTGTGACCCCGCTTCAGTTGGCTCATGCTTATGCAACGTTAGCCAACAAAGGCATGTATGAACCGATTCATATCATTAAAAGCAACGACCAAGACTTCTCAAAGCAGATCATCAAACGTGAAAATGCAGAGATGGTATTGCAAATGTTAGAAGGCGTGACTCAAAAGGGCGGAACTGCAACCAGAGCCGCTGTTCCGGGTTATCGAGTTGCGGCAAAAACGGGTACATCTCGTAAAGCCGCTGCGGGTGGCTATAGTGATGAGTATATTGCTATAACGTCGGGTTTTGCTCCAGTCAGCGATCCAAGAGTAGCTCTGGTTGTCGTAGTCAATGAGCCGCAAGGTGACCTTTACTATGGCGGTTCTGTTGCTGCCCCCGTTTTTTCTGAAATCATGAAGGGGGCACTGCAAATACTCAATGTCCCTGCTGATGAAAACAAGTTTCAAGAATAGAGCCAATCAGGATTCAATATGAGTAATAGCCTCACGCTGTCATCTTTACTTTCTCCTTGGGGGGACTTTAGTTCACTTGAGCTAGATGCGATTGTTGTTGAGCAATTGGAGTTGGATAGCCGTACCATCAAGGAAGGCGATATTTTTGTTGCCATTGTTGGACATGCCATTGATGGTCGTCGCTTTATCGACAAAGCCGTCGCTCAAGGTGCGAAAGCTGTCATTGCACAAGCGAGTGATGACAAAGCTCATGGCTTGGTTGAGTGGTTAAATGCTGTTCCTGTTGTTTATGTATCTGAGCTAAATTCAATTCTCTCTGAACTGGCTGGCCGAGTTTATTCTTCTCAAGCGACTAAGTTGATTGGTGTTACCGGCACCAATGGTAAAACCACCATCACCCAATTGATTGCTCAGTGGCTTGATTTGGTCGGCCAGCGTTCGGCGGTAATGGGCACAACGGGTAATGGCTTCTTAGATAACCTAAAAATAGCGGCTAATACCACGGGCAGCGCGATTGAAATACAACGCACACTGAGCGAGTTGGCTGAGGAAAGTGCAGTTTATACCGCGATGGAAATCTCTTCTCATGGTTTGGTTCAAGGCCGAGTAAAAGCGTTGAATTTTGAGGTTGGTGTGTTCACTAACCTGAGTCGTGATCACCTTGATTACCACGGCACGATGGAAGAGTACGCACTGGCTAAGAAGAGCCTGTTTACTCAACACAAATGCAAACATGCAGTGATCAATGTGGATGATGAAGTCGGCAAAGCGTGGATGTCAAATTTGTCCAATGCAATAGCTGTTTCATTGCTTCCGTTGTCTGGTTACCAACAGTCGGTGTGGGCATCTGATGTCGCCTATGCAGAAACTGGGATTAAGCTCTCTTTCGATGGTAGCTGGGGGCAAGGTGATCTTTCGGTTCCATTGATTGGTCAGTTCAACGCATCAAACGTACTGGTTGCTTTCGCGACTTTGCTTTCATTGGGTATCGACAAGCAAACCTTGGTCGACACCGCTTCTCAGCTTCAACCTGTTATTGGTCGTATGGAACTGTTTCAAGTTCCGAGCAAAGCAAAAGTCGTTGTCGATTACGCGCACACGCCAGATGCTCTAGAAAAAGCATTGGCTGCACTGCGTGTACACTGCTCAGGAAAGCTGTGGGCTATCTTCGGCTGTGGTGGCGATCGCGACACAGGTAAGCGTCCAATGATGGCGGTAACGGCAGAGCAGTTCGCCGACAAAATTATTATTTCAGATGACAACCCTCGCAGCGAAGATCCTGCTTTGATTGTTAAAGACATGCTAGCTGGCTTAAGCGAACCAGAATCTGCATTCGTCGAGCACGATCGCTATCAAGCGGTTAAGTTTGCCCTAGAACAGGCAGGCAGTAATGACATTATTCTTTTGGCTGGTAAAGGCCATGAGGATTACCAAGTATTGAAAGACGAAACGATCCATTACTCAGATCGAGAGTCCGCGCTACAACTTTTAGGTATTTCATAATGATTGATGTATCACTCGAGCAGATTTGTTCAGCGGTGAGCGGTCAGCTGATTGAGGCTGGCAAGTCGAGCAATAGTGTTATTAATGCGGTTTCTACTGACACTCGAACCGTTGAAGAGGGTGCACTGTTTGTTGCTCTTGTTGGCGAGCGTTTTGATGCGCATGACTTTTGTCATCAAGCGGTAGAGGCTAATGCGAGCGCGTTGTTAGTCGAACGAAAACTTGACCTAAATATTACTCAGGTGGTTGTTGAAGACACTAAACTTGCTTTAGGTCAGCTAAGTGCTTGGATCCACAAACAGTGTAACGTGCCAACCATGGCGATTACAGGCAGTTGTGGTAAAACGACGGTTAAAGAGATGGTGGCAAGCATTCTGCAGCAACGTGGCAAGGTGTTGTTTACCGCAGGTAACTTCAATAATGATATTGGAGTGCCATTGACCTTGTTACGCAGTGAACCTAGCGACGACTATGCGGTGATCGAACTAGGCGCTAACCATATTGGTGAAATTGCCTACACCACTCAGCTAGTGAAGCCACAAGTTGCCTTAGTTAATAATGTAGCCGCGGCTCATTTAGAAGGCTTTGGTTCGATTGATGGTGTGAAACAAGCGAAAGGTGAAATCTTTCAGGGGCTTGCTGCTGATGATACTGCTATTGTTAATCTAGAGAGCAACGGTGGTGACTTTTGGAATGACGTGCTTGCAGATAAAAGCGTGCTGACATTTTCAGAAAGCGACAGCAAGGCGGATTATTTTGCCAAGAATATTTGCATCAATGAGCAAGGTGAAGCGTGCTTTGATATGCAGACACCTCAAGGGTCCATATTTGTTGAGCTTGGTATCATCGGCCAACATAACGTAGCGAATGCATTAGCAGCTGCAGCGTTGAGCATCCAATTTGGAGCCTCGCTTGATGAGGTGAAAAATGGTTTAGCGAATCTGATCTCTGTCAAAGGGCGAGTTGAGGTTCAACAATTAAGTCAGAATATCAAACTCATAGATGACAGTTACAACGCCAGCGTGCCAGCAATGAAGGCGGCAGCGAAGCTACTCTCGAGCTTCAAAGGTCAACGTTGGTTAATTTTAGGTAATATGGCTGAATTAGGCGATGAAAGCCTTGCACTTCACCGTCAAGTCGGTGAATATGCTGCCCCATTCGCTTTTGAGCATGTACTTACTTACGGTGATGATACCAAGGTGATTAGTGAGGTCTGTAATGGTACCCACTTTACAACGCATCAAGCGATGATCGCGCACATAGAGCAGCACCTAAGCTTGCCAGAAAGCGTGTCACATACCTTATTGGTAAAAGGCGCGAATAGTGCAGGAATGAGTAAAATAGCCGCTGCTTTAAAGGAGAACTTTTCATGATAATTTGGCTTGCAGAGCTACTACAGCCACACTTTTCTTTTTTCCGTTTGTTCGAATACTTATCGTTTCGTGCAATCGCGAGTATTTTGACGGCGTTATGTCTGTCACTGTGGATGGGACCTCGTTTAATTGAGCGTCTGCAAATGCTACAAATTGGCCAAGTTGTTCGTAATGACGGCCCTGAATCTCATTTCAGCAAACGTGGCACGCCAACCATGGGCGGTGTGATGATCCTTGCTGCGATCATTATTACGGTATTGATGTGGGCTGATCTCTCGAATCCTTATGTTTGGGCTGTATTAGTTGTACTTGCTGGTTATGGCGCGGTTGGCTTTGTTGATGACTACCGTAAAGTCGTTCGTAAGAACACCGATGGTTTGATCGCTCGCTGGAAGTACTTCTGGCAATCAGCAATTGCGTTAGTCGTGGCGTTTGCTCTGTATGCTCACGGGCACGATACTGCAGCAACTCAATTGGTTGTTCCTTTCTTTAAAGATGTGATGCCACAACTTGGTTTACTGTATATCGTACTAACTTACTTTGTTATTGTGGGAACCAGTAACGCGGTAAACCTAACAGACGGCCTAGACGGCTTGGCCATTATGCCAACGGTTATGGTTGCGGCTGGTTTTGCTGTAATTGCTTGGGCGACCGGTAACGTTAACTTTGCGTCATACTTACACATTCCATACATCCCATACACCTCCGAGCTGGTTGTGGTATGTACTGCTATCGTAGGTGCTGGACTTGGTTTTCTATGGTTCAACACTTATCCTGCACAAGTATTCATGGGCGATGTTGGCTCGCTAGCGCTTGGTGGTGCTCTGGGTGTGATCGCTGTGTTAGTTCGCCAAGAGTTGGTATTGGTTATCATGGGCGGTGTGTTTGTAATGGAGACTTTGTCAGTGATACTGCAAGTTGGCTCTTACAAATTGCGCGGTCAGCGTATTTTCCGCATGGCACCAATTCACCACCACTATGAACTGAAAGGTTGGCCGGAGCCACGTGTCATCGTGCGTTTTTGGATCATTTCAATGGTATTAGTACTGGTTGGCTTAGCAACGCTGAAAGTTCGTTAATCCTATCTGAGCCTCTTAATGAGAGGCTCTTTAAAACTATTAAGAGCATCTTGTTTAAATGGAACATTGGCAAAATATTCAAAATGTAGTGGTTGTGGGGCTCGGTATTACCGGGCTCTCTGTCGTTAAACATCTCGTAAAATATCAACCTCATACGCATGTGAAGGTAATTGATACGCGAGAGCTACCACCAGGAAAAGAATCTTTGCCTGAATCGGTAGAGCTGCATTCTGGAAGTTGGAATAGCCAATGGTTAGCGGAAGCTGATTTAGTGGTTGCTAACCCAGGTATCGCCTTAGCGACCCCTGAAATACAAGATGTTATTCAAGCGGGTATTCCGGTTGTTGGCGATATTGAACTTTTTGGTTGGGCGGTAGACAAACCCGTCGTGGCAATAACAGGCTCCAATGGCAAGAGTACGGTGACCGATCTAACGGGTGTGCTTGCTAAAGCTGCTGGTCTTAACGTTGGCGTTGGTGGCAACATCGGTATTCCTGCCTTGGATCTTCTTGAGCTTGATGCCGATTTATATGTCCTTGAGCTTTCAAGCTTTCAGCTAGAGACAACGTTCAGTCTAAACCTTGCAGCAGCGGCCTTTTTGAACCTGTCAGAAGATCATATGGATCGCTATCAAGGCATGGCCGATTACCGTGACGCTAAATTGAGAATTTTTAATAACGCTCAGTGTGCGATCGTAAACCGCGAAGACAAAGAGACTTATCCTGATCAAACGATGTCATTGGTGACATTTGGACTTGATGACCAAGAGTTTGGTGTAGCGACGATTGATGGTATCGAATGGCTAATAGACAACGGCAAGCCTGTACTTCCTAGCCAAGATTTAACATTGGTTGGACGTCATAATGTGGCGAATGCTTTAGTCTCGTTAGCGTTATTGAAGCAAGTCGGTATTGATTACAACAAAAGCCTTGAAGCTCTGAAAGCCTACAATGGTTTAACGCATCGCTGCCAAGTAGTGGCTAACAAACGCGAAATCAAATGGGTTAACGACTCGAAAGCGACCAACGTAGCCAGTACATTAGCGGCTCTGTCGGGGTTAGAGTACCAAGGTACTTTGTATCTCTTAGTCGGAGGTGTGGGCAAAGGCGCTGACTTTAGCGAGCTTAAGCCTGTGTTGGCGCAACTAGACCGCGTACAACTGTGTTGCTTCGGTGAAGATGCTGCGCAATTTATGCCATTACATCCATCAGCTAAGACGTTTGATACCATGCGTGACATCATCGAGAGTATCTCTGCACAATTGGTGTCGGGTGACATGGTGATGTTGTCTCCTGCATGTGCAAGCTTCGATCAATTTAATAACTTCATGGCGAGAGGTGATGCGTTCACTGAACTTGCTCATGAGTATGCCTAACGTGTTGAAGGACTAACAATCAGTGCAAAGAGTGAAAGAGATTAATCAATCTATTTGGCAATGGCTTAACCGTGCCACACCAGAGGCGCTCTACGATCGTCAGTTGGTATGGATTGCTCTTGGACTGATGCTGACGGGCTTGGTGATGGTAACGTCGGCTTCGTTCCCAATCAGTGCTCGTTTAACCGATCAGCCGTTTCACTTCATGTTCCGCCACGCCATTTTCCTGGTGTTAGCGTTAGGTGTATCCAGCGTAATATTACAAATCCCGATGAAACGCTGGTTTCAATACAGTATGTACCTATTGGGCTTATCCTTCTTTTTGCTAGTGGTGGTGTTAGCCGTCGGTAAGTCGGTTAACGGTGCCTCACGTTGGATTCCTCTCGGGCTGTTTAACTTACAACCTGCTGAAGTCGCTAAGTTATCTCTGTTTATCTTTATGGCGGGCTATTTGGTTCGTAAACAGGATGAAGTGAGAAAAACCTTCTTCGGTGGTTTTGGTAAACCGATCATGGTGTTCGGTGCCTTTGCGGTGTTGCTACTTGGCCAGCCCGATTTGGGTACCGTTGTCGTAATGTTGGTTACCTTGTTTGGCATGTTATTTATCGCAGGTGCTAAGCTGTCACAATTTATAGCCTTAATGGTGGCAGGTATTGCTGCCGTTGTGGGATTGATTGTTATTGAGCCTTATCGTGTTCGACGTGTTACGTCATTCTGGGAACCTTGGAGTGACCCGTTTGGTAGTGGTTATCAGCTAACTCAATCATTGATGGCGTTCGGTCGTGGTGATTGGATGGGGCAAGGGCTTGGTAATTCAATTCAAAAACTCGAGTACCTACCTGAAGCACACACCGATTTTGTTTTTGCTGTACTGGCTGAAGAGTTGGGTTTTGTTGGCGTAACCTTAGTGTTGATGCTGATCTTTAGTTTGGTTTTTAAAGCTATTTTTATTGGCAAAAAAGCTTTCGAAAACGACCAAGTGTTCAGCGGTTATCTGGCGTTTGGCATTGGTATTTGGTTTGCTTTTCAGACGCTTGTTAATGTAGGTGCCGCTTCAGGTATTGTTCCGACCAAGGGGCTAACCTTACCGCTGATCAGTTACGGTGGTTCAAGCCTTATCGTGATGTCAGTAGCGGTTTCTATGCTGCTGCGTATCGATCATGAATGCCGAGTTCAACAAAAAGAACAAGCCGACAATCAAAACGAATTAGTAGAATAAGAATCTAACGTTATGAAACAAAACAAAAAACTTTTAGTGATGGCTGGTGGTACTGGCGGTCACGTTTTCCCAGGGTTAGCGGTGGCTAAAAAGCTTCAGCAACAAGGTTGGGAAATTCGCTGGTTAGGAACCGCAGACAGAATGGAAGCAGATCTGGTGCCAAAACATGGTATTGAGGTCGACTTCATTAAGGTGAAAGGCCTGCGTGGTCAAGGCGTTAGTAAATTAATTAAAGCGCCGTTCCAGATTATTAATGCCATACTTCAAGCCAGACGACATATTAAAGCATGGCAACCTGATGTGGTGCTTGGCATGGGGGGGTACGTCAGTGGCCCGGGTGGTATCTCGGCTTGGTTATCTGGCATTCCAGTGGTTCTACATGAACAAAATGCAGTGGCAGGTTTAACCAACCAATGGCTGTCTAAGATTGCTAAAAAGGTTTTCCAAGCTTTTCCTGGTGCGTTTCCTACCGCAGAAGTGGTGGGTAACCCGGTACGCGAAGATGTTGTTGCCTTAGCTGACCCCGAGCAACGCATGGCTGAGCGTGATGGTGACATCCGCATCTTGGTTATGGGCGGTAGCCAGGGCGCAAAAATCCTGAACGATACCTTGCCAGTAACGATGGCGCAGCTTGGTGAAGGCTTCACTGTGGTGCATCAAGCGGGTAAGAACAATCAACAGCAAGTTATTGAACAATACAAATCACATTCTGTAGATAATGTTCAAGTGACTGAATTTATTGATGATGTGGCGCAAGCTTATGAGTGGGCAGATCTATTAGTGTGTCGCTCTGGTGCATTAACCGTATCTGAAGTGTCTGCTGCTGGTGTCGGTTCTATTTTCGTTCCGTTTATGCACAAAGACAGACAACAAGCGTTGAATGCCGATCATTTAGTCGAATGTGGCGCAGCGTTAATGATTGAACAGCCTCAACTGACGGCTGATAAGCTCGCGAACACTATCGCGCAGCTTGATAGAAATGAATTAAAAATGATGGCAACAAAAGCTCGTCAAGCCGCCAAGCTTGATGCTGATGTGACTGTCGCTGAAGCGATTAAAGCTTTAGCAAAATAATGAGATTGAATTGATGACGATTGAACATACCCAAGACTTAGCGCAAATCCGTGCAATGGTGCCAGAGATGCGCCGTGTTAAATCTATCCACTTCATTGGTATTGGTGGTGCCGGAATGAGCGGGATTGCTGAAGTCTTGCTTAATGAAGGCTACCAGATCACAGGTTCTGATATTGCTCAAAATCCAGTGACAGAACGCTTAGTTAGCAAGGGGGCTACTGTTTACGTTGGTCACCAAGCAAGTAACGTTGCCGATGCAAGTGTGGTGGTGGTTTCAACCGCTATCAACGAAGAAAACCCAGAAATTATTGCTGCTCGTGAAGCGCGCACACCGATCGTTCGTCGTGCTGAAATGCTGGCTGAGCTGATGCGTTTTCGTCACGGCATTGCTGTGGCAGGTACACACGGTAAAACAACCACCACTGCGCTAGTGACACAGATTTACTCTGAAGCAGGCCTAGATCCAACCTTCGTAAACGGTGGTTTGGTGAAAAGTGCCGGCACTAACGCACGTTTAGGTTCAAGCCGTATTCTTATCGCTGAAGCCGATGAGAGTGATGCTTCATTCTTACACCTGCAACCAATGGTTAGTATTGTCACTAACATCGAAGCGGATCATATGGATACTTACGGCGGTGATTTTGAAACGCTGAAGCAGACGTTTATTGATTTCTTACACAACCTGCCATTCTACGGCCAGGCTGTTATGTGTGTTGATGATCCTGTAGTGCGTGAGCTTATTCCTCAGGTTAGCCGCCAAGTGATTACTTACGGCTTCTCAGAAGATGCTGATATCCGTATTGAAAACTACGTACAACAAGGTCAGCAAGGCAAGTTCACGGTGGTACGCAAAGGTAAAGCTAACCTTGATATTACGCTAAACATTCCGGGTCGTCACAATGCATTGAATGCATCCGCTGCGATTGCTGTTGCAACGGAAGATGACATCAGCGATGAAGCGATTCTAAAAGCGATGGCTGGAACCGAAGGCACGGGTCGTCGGTTCGATCACCTAGGTGAGTACGAAACAGGTAAAGGCGTTGCAATGCTGGTCGATGATTACGGTCATCACCCAACCGAAGTGGACGTAACCATTCAAGCAGCACGAAGTGGTTGGACTGATAAGCGTCTTGTTATGATCTTCCAACCGCACCGTTACAGCCGTACTCGTGATCTATATGATGATTTTGCGAATGTTCTTGAGCAAGTTGATGTACTTATTCTATTGGATGTTTATTCTGCAGGTGAGAAACCAATTGCAGGGGCTGATGGGCGTTCATTAAGTCGAACTATTCGCGGGCGTGGTAAGATAGATCCAATTTTTGTTGCCGATATCAACGCACTGCCATCGGCTTTAGCCAACGTAATTCAAGGCGGTGACCTTGTTTTAACGCAGGGTGCAGGCGATGTTGGTCGAGTAGCGAAGCAGTTGGAATCGTTACAGTTAGACATTAATAAAATGCAGAACGCGTAACAGAATACTGTCTACAGACTGTGGTCAATCGCTCACTTCTTGCGATTGACCTAAAATTGACCAAAAATCTTATTATCAACGTTTGATAGTTTAATTTTGCTCAGTATAATTCATAGGTTAAAGTAAGTGCTTTTACCTCTATTACGAAGATAGGGAATAGAATTGCGAACCAACGACAGGGAATGCGGGCTTTGGTAGAAAGTACTTTTAGCGAAAACCGCCACCTATTCAGTTTACCGTCGCTCAAGAAACACGCCTTAGGCGGGTCTTTTTTTGTCATGGTATTGCTATTCATTGGATTTCTTTTCTATACCACACTGACTTGGATGTGGGACGATCAGCGATTGCCTCTCTCTAAAATAGTACTGCAAGGCGACTTAACTTATGTAACCGCTGGTGATGTTCAACATGCCTTTAGCGAGCTAGAGCATATTGGAACATTCATGTCTCAAGATATTGGCGTGTTGCAATACAGTTTAGAAGCGTTGCCTTGGGTTTCTGTTGTCTCGATTCGTAAGCAGTGGCCAGACACAATAAAAGTATTTTTGACTGAGTATCATGCAGCAGCTATCTGGAATGGCAATATGCTGTTGAATGAAGATGGTCAGGTGTTTAATGGTGATATTGGCCTTTTGAAGGGTGATAGAGTTAAACTTTACGGTCCAGATGGCACTAGCCAACAAGTGATTGAAAAGTGGCGACAGATAACGCCTTTAATTAACAGCCTAGGGTTAACCGTTACCTCGCTCGTTCTCAATGAGCGTCGCGCCTGGCAAATCATTCTAGACAACGGTATTCGTTTAGAATTAGGTAAAGATTTTTTAGATGAGCGTGTTGAGCGCTTTATTTCGCTTTACAACGAATTAGGTAGTAAGGCGAATCAAGTGAGCTACATCGACCTCAGGTACGATACGGGAGCCGCTGTAGGCTGGTTTCCAGAGCAAGAGTTAGAAGAGAGTACAGATGACTAAGACCGCAGATGACAACATAATCGTTGGTCTTGATATAGGCACTGCGACCATATCAGCTCTAGTTGGTGAAATATTGCCTGATGGTCAAATCAATATCATTGGTTCTGGGCAAAGCCCATCCAGAGGTATGGATAAAGGTGGTGTAAACGACCTAGAGTCGGTAGTTAAGTCGGTTCAGCGAGCTATTGATCAAGCAGAGTTGATGGCGGAATGCCAAATCAGCAATGTATTTATCTCGCTATCGGGTAAACATATCGCAAGCCGAATTGAAAAAGGCATGGGCACTATCTCTGATGAAGAAGTGTCTCAAGACGATATGGATCGAGCGATCCATACCGCGAAATCAATTAAAATAGGTGATGAGCAGAGAATTCTGCACGTGATCCCACAAGAATTTACCATTGATTATCAAGAAGGGATTAAGAACCCACTTGGTTTATCTGGTGTTCGAATGGAAGTCAGTGTTCACCTAATTTCTTGCCATAGCGACATGGCGAGAAACATTATTAAAGCTGTTGAACGATGTGGTCTCACTGTAGAACAAATCGTGTTTTCAGGACTTGCCTCAAGTAATGCGGTAATTACTGACGACGAGAGAGAGCTTGGAGTCTGTGTTGTTGATATTGGTGCTGGTACGATGGATATTTCCATTTGGACTGGCGGCGCACTGCGACACACAGAAGTCTTTTCCTACGCAGGAAATGCAGTAACCAGTGATATTGCCTTCGCTTTTGGCACGCCAGTGAGCGATGCTGAAGAGATAAAAGTAAACCATGGTTGCGCTCTGAGTGAACTCGTAAGCAAGGATGATTCTGTTAACGTCCCTAGTGTAGGTGGCCGTCCATCGAGAAGTTTGCAAAGACAAACTTTGTCGGAAGTGATTGAACCACGTTACACTGAACTTATGGGGCTCGTTAACCAAACTATTGATACGGTTCAATTACAGCTACGAGATGAAGGTATTAAACACCACCTTGCAGCTGGCGTCGTTCTCACTGGTGGAGCGGCACAAATTGACGGATTGGTAGAGTGTGCGGAACGTGTTTTCCGCAATCAAGTTCGAGTTGGTAAGCCGTTAGAAGTTAGTGGTTTAACCGACTATGTTAAAGAGCCGTATCATTCTACGGCGGTTGGTTTACTTCATTACGCAAGAGATTGTCAGATCAGCGATGAAGGTGATTACAGCGAACCTAAGCGTTCAGCACCTTCTATGTCTGGTTTATTTGGTAAATTGCGAAATTGGATACAAAAAGAGTTTTAACCTGAGTTGCAGGAAAAAACGGAGATAACACATGTTTGAACCGATGATGGAAATGTCTGACGATGCAGTAATTAAAGTCGTTGGAGTTGGTGGTGGTGGCGGTAACGCTGTTGAGCACATGGTGCGTGAATCAATCGAAGGTGTAGAATTCATCAGTGTTAACACTGATGCACAAGCACTTCGTAAAACAAGCGTTAGCAGCGTGATCCAAATTGGTGGTGATATCACTAAAGGTTTGGGCGCTGGTGCAAACCCACAAGTAGGCCGTGATGCAGCTCTCGAAGATCGAGAAAGAATTAAAGAAGTTCTAACTGGCGCCGATATGGTATTTATCGCAGCTGGTATGGGCGGTGGTACGGGTACAGGTGCTGCTCCAGTTATTGCTGAAGTTGCGAAAGAGCTGGGTGTGCTAACGGTTGCTGTTGTAACTAAGCCATTTAGCTTCGAAGGCAAAAAACGTTTAGCGTTTGCTGAGCAAGGTATCGAAGAGCTTTCTAAGCATGTGGATTCTTTAATTACGATTCCAAATGAAAAGCTACTTAAGGTACTTGGCCGCGGCGTTACTCTGCTAGAAGCTTTCGCAAGTGCAAATGATGTACTTAAAAATGCTGTACAAGGTATCGCTGAGCTAATTACTCGCCCAGGTATGATTAACGTCGATTTCGCGGATGTTCGCACCGTAATGTCAGAGATGGGTCATGCAATGATGGGTAGCGGTATCGCAAAAGGCGAAGACCGTGCTGAAGAAGCTGCTGAAACGGCAATTTCTAGCCCACTACTAGAAGACATCGACCTAGCTGGTGCTCGTGGCGTTCTTGTGAACATCACAGCTGGCCTAGATATGCGCTTAGATGAATTCGAAACAGTAGGTAATACAGTTAAGGCATTCGCATCTGATAACGCAACAGTTGTGATTGGTACTTCTCTAGACCCTGATATGACGGATGAAATCCGTGTAACTGTTGTAGCAACAGGTATCGGCACAGAGAAAAAACCAGACATTACACTAGTTGCTGGTGGTAAAGCTAAGGTTGCACCAACTCCTCAACCACAGGTCGCGGCTCAAACTGCACCAAAAGTGGAAGATAAAGTGGCACAACCATTGCAAGAAAAAACTGAGGTAAAACCTCAAGTTAAGCCGCAGCCAACAACGTCACCTGTTTCTTCAGGTACAGGCGCTAGCCAAAGTGCAGCACCTAAAGCTGAGAAAGAGAGTGGATACTTAGATATTCCGGCATTCTTACGACGTCAGGCTGATTAACAAATACCCAAAGTTTGACTATCGTCGAATTAATGGTAAAATTCGCGGTCGGTAAATACTGACCGTGATTTGTAGCACTGATAACGAGGCAAGCAGATGATCAGACAACGTACTCTGAAAGAAATTGTGAAAACAACTGGTGTGGGTCTCCACTCTGGTCGTAAAGTCACACTTACTCTTCGCCCGGCAGCTGCAAATACAGGTATTGTTTATCGTCGTACAGATGTAAATCCACCTGTAGATTTCCCAGCTGATCCAGCGTCAGTTCGTGACACTATGTTATGTACTGCTCTTGTTAATGACGAAGGCGTACGTATCTCTACAGTGGAACACCTTAACGCAGCTCTAGCGGGCATGGGCATTGACAACATTATTGTTGAAGTCGATGCACCAGAGATCCCAATTATGGATGGTAGCGCAAGCCCATTCGTATACTTGCTACAACAAGCGGGTGTAGAAACACTGAATGCAGCGAAACGTTTTATTCGAATCAAAAAGCCAATCCGTTTTGAAGATGGCGATAAGTGGGCAGAGTTTGTGCCATTTAACGGCTTCCGTATGGACTTCGAAATCGAATTCAACCATCCAGCAATTGAATCTGATGAACAGCACCTGTTGTTTGATTTTTCTTCACAAGGCTTTGTGAAAGAAATTTCTCGTGCTCGTACCTTCGGCTTCATGCGTGATATTGAATACCTACAATCACAAAACTTGTGTTTGGGTGGTAGCTTTGATTGCGCAATCGTACTAGACGAATACCGAATTCTTAATGAAGAAGGTCTACGTTTCGAAAACGAGTTCGTAACGCATAAAGTGCTAGATGCGATTGGTGACCTTTACATGTGTGGACACGCTATTATTGGTGAATTCCGTGCATACAAATCAGGTCACGGCCTAAATAATCAACTACTACGCGCAGTACTTGCTGATGCAGAAGCTTGGGAATGGGCAACATTCGAAGAAGAGGTTGGCTCTCCTGTTGCGTTTGCTGAACCAGGAATGGTTCTAGCGTAATTGTTGTTTACGACAATATAAGATTTTGAAAACCAGGTCATTGACCTGGTTTTTTTGTATCTATTTTCCAGATACAGTGTCGTCAGTATTTAAAAGTTGCCTAGTATTTGGCTACAGTCTGGCTAATCCATCAACAATTAGAAAGAAAAGTACCAAGCACATCAAACAAATGGGGTTATAAATGGTCGTTGGTGTGAAAATTACTTACACTAGAGGGCATTAATTTTAACTGAAGCCTTGAAAACTCTACTCTCAAGTACAATATCAAAGATACTAGATTTATCTCAGTATCCTTGGTTAGTAACTAAAGACTAGTTTATAGCTAGTAGAGACTGACGGCATTTAAAATAGATCGCGGACGATCTGAGAACGAAGAGATTCCAAGCACATGATTACTAAGCTGCTGACAAAGGTAATTGGCAGTCGCAATGACAGAACACTGCGCCGCCTTAGAAAAATTGTAAAAGAAATTAATAACTTCGAACCAACGTTTGAAGCTCTTTCAGACGATGAACTAAAAGCAAAAACGGTTGAGTTTCGTGAGCGCTTAGATAAAGGTGAATCGTTAGATCAACTTCTACCTGAAGCATTCGCTACGGTACGTGAAGCGTCGAAGCGTGTTTACGGCATGCGTCATTTTGACGTGCAAATGATTGGTGGCATGGTTCTAAATGCTGGCCAAATTGCAGAGATGCGTACTGGTGAAGGTAAGACACTTACCGCAACCCTACCAGCTTATCTAAACGCGCTACCAAGCAAAGGTGTTCACGTAATAACGGTGAACGATTACCTAGCGAAGCGTGATGCGGAAACAAACCGCCCATTATTTGAATTCCTTGGCATGACTGTTGGCGTGAATGTGGCAAACATGGCTCCGCCAGAGAAAAAAGAAGCGTACCAAGCTGACATCCTATACGGAACAAACAACGAGTTTGGTTTTGATTACCTTCGTGACAACATGGCTTTCCGTGCTGAAGACCGAGTTCAACGTGAGCGCTTCTTTGCTGTAGTCGATGAGGTTGACTCAATCTTAATTGATGAAGCTCGTACTCCGTTAATTATCTCTGGCCCCGCTGAAGATAGTTCTGACCTTTATACGCGCATTAACACTCTAATTCCTTCTCTAGAGCGTCAAGATAAAGAAGATTCAGAAGAGTACCGTGGTGAAGGTCACTACACCATGGACGAAAAATCAAAACAGGTTCACCTGACTGAAAACGGTCAAGAGTTTGTAGAAGAACTAATGGTCAAAAACGGCTTGATGGAAGAGGGTGACACACTTTACTCTCCAACCAATATCAGCCTATTGCACCATGTGAATGCTGCGCTTCGTGCACACGTATTGTTTGAGAAAAACGTCGACTACATCGTTACTGAAGAAGGCGAAGTGGTTATCGTTGATGAACATACTGGTCGTACTATGCCAGGTCGTCGTTGGTCTGAAGGTTTACACCAAGCTGTTGAAGCTAAAGAAGGTGTGAAGATTCAAAATGAAAACCAAACATTAGCATCGATCACATTCCAGAATTTCTTCCGTCTGTATGAAAAACTGTCAGGTATGACAGGTACTGCTGATACAGAAGCGTTCGAATTCCAGTCTATCTACGGCCTAGAAACGGTGGTTATCCCAACCAACAAGCCTATGGTTCGTAACGATATGCCAGATGTGGTTTATCGTACTGAAGAAGACAAGTTCAATGCGATCATTGAAGACATCAAAGACCGTGTAGCGGCTGGTCAGCCATCACTGGTTGGTACAGTTTCTATCGAGAAATCTGAACTGCTGTCTAACGCATTGAAAAAATCAAAAATTAAGCACAACGTTCTAAATGCTAAGTTTCATGAAATGGAAGCTGAGATCGTTGCACAAGCTGGTATGCCTGGTGCGGTAACTATCGCAACTAACATGGCCGGTCGTGGTACCGATATCGTGCTAGGTGGTAGCTGGCAGGCACAACTTGAGAAGATAGAGAACCCAACCAAAGAGCAGATCGAGAAGATCAAAGCTGATTGGAGAATCATTCACGATAAAGTACTTGAGTCAGGTGGTCTGCACATCATTGGTACTGAGCGTCATGAATCTCGCCGTATCGATAACCAGCTACGTGGTCGTTCTGGTCGTCAAGGTGATGCGGGTTCTTCTCGTTTCTACCTATCAATGGAAGATTCTCTACTACGTATATTTACGTCTGATCGTATGGCTGGTCTTATCCAAAGTGGTATGGACGAAGGCGAAGCGATTGAATCTAAGATGCTGTCTCGCTCAATTGAAAAAGCACAACGTAAAGTGGAAGGTCGTAACTTCGACATCCGTAAGCAGCTTCTTGAGTACGATGATGTAGCCAATGACCAACGTAAGGTTGTTTATGAGCTACGTGATGAACTGATGAGTTCAGATGACATCAGTGAAATGATCGAACACAACCGTGAAGATGTACTGGCGTCAGTTATTGATGAATACATCGCTCCTCAGTCTCTTGAAGATATGTGGGATATTGCGGGTCTGCAAGATCGTCTGAAGAATGACTTCGATCTAGACTTTGACATTCAAGGTTGGTTAGACGAAGACGACAAGCTTTATGAAGAAGCATTGCGTGAGCGCATTCTTGGTATGGCGGTTGATTCTTACAAACAGAAAGAAGAAGTGGTTGGTGCTCAAGTACTGCGTAACTTCGAGAAGTCTGTGATGCTACAAACGCTAGACGGCCTTTGGAAAGAGCACTTGGCTGCGATGGATCACCTTCGTCAAGGTATCCACTTACGTGGTTATGCTCAGAAGAACCCGAAACAAGAGTATAAGCGCGAGTCGTTTGAACTGTTTGAAGGCCTACTAGATGTACTGAAAACAGACGTTGTGACCATCCTTTCTAAAGTTCGTGTTCAGCAACAAGAAGAAGTTGAAAAGATGGAAGCTCAACGTCAAGCTCAAGCTGAACAAGCGGCGCGTCGTGCACAAGCACAACATGCAACGGCTGAAAACCAGCTAGCTGACGATGAAGCGGATGCGGCATCTCCACAAACGGTAGTACGCGATGAGCGTAAAGTGGGTCGTAACGAACCATGTCCATGTGGAAGTGGTAAGAAGTACAAACAGTGTCACGGTAAAATAGACTAAGTTTGGTGAACCTTCGCTGTAACGGATAATTGCAGTGTCGGAGGTACTCACTTACTAACGTAAGCTCCGTGCCTCCTCCTTGCACTTACCACGTCACAGCTTAGCTTCACACAAACTTATTGATAAAAAGAGTCGCTTAGGCGGCTCTTTTTGTATGTGAAAATAATAAGGTTTCGATAGCGTCATCCTCGAGAGTGAGGGACGAGCGAATCGGGGATCTTTCGAACTAACAAAAGAGCAGATTCCCTATCTAATTCGTTCCTCATTGTAGGGAATGACGCTAGGGACATAGAAGGAACACCATCATATGAAAAGAATCCACATTGTAGCGGGCATCATCTTCAATCAAGATAAGTCACAGGTATTTATCACTAAGCGCCCAGACGATAAACACAAAGGCGGTTTTTGGGAATTTCCAGGTGGCAAGGTTGAAGCGGGCGAAACCATCGAACAAGCAATGACTCGTGAGCTTGATGAAGAGATTGGTATTAAGGTGACAGAACAGACTTTGTTTGAACACCTTGAGTTTGACTATACGGATAAGTCACTTAAGTTTGATTTCATCCTTGTGACCGAATTCGAGCAACAGCCTTATGGTAAAGAAGGTCAACAAGGTGAATGGGTCGATCTTGAATCATTGAGTCAATACGCCTTCCCCGAAGCAAACGTGCCAATTTTAGAGCGAGTAATAAAAGAGTTTTCGTAATTGCTAGCCTGAGTTTGAGATTGTTGTTAGTTTAAAGAGATTAATCGATTGAACGTTGCTGCAAGAGATAAGTGGCAACGGTAACCAAAACAATGGAGATATTCGCAGTGGTAAGAATTGCAATTGCAGGAGCAGCTGGCCGTATGGGTCGTAACTTGGTGAAAGCCGCTCACCATAATTCAGAAGCAAGCGTTGGTGCTGGTTCAGAACGTCCAGAATCATCTTTGGTCGGTGTTGACGTCGGCGAGTTATGCGGTGAAGGTCGTTTTGATGTGGCTCTAGTTGATGACCTTTCGAAAGCGATTGAACAGTTTGACGTGATCGTCGACTTTACCGCACCTGTAAGCACATTAGCGAATATTGAACTTTGTAAACGTCACGGTAAAAAACTGATCATCGGCACTACGGGTTTCTCTGAAGAAGAAAAGCAGGTTATCGATGCGGCTTCAAAAGAGATGGCTATCGTAATGGCACCGAACTATAGCGTTGGTGTGAACTTGGTTTTTAAGCTGTTAGAGAAGGCTGCTAAAGTGATGGGCGATTACTGTGATGTTGAAATCGTAGAGGCTCATCACCGTCATAAAGTCGATGCACCGTCAGGTACTGCGATTGGTATGGGCGAAGCGATCGCTGGTGCGATGGGCAATGAGCTAAACGATGTCGCTGTATGGTCACGCGAAGGCATTACGGGCGAGCGTACCAAAGATGAGATTGGTTTTGCGACAATCCGTGCCGGTGACATCATTGGCGAGCATACCGCAATGTTTGCTGATATTGGTGAGCGCGTTGAAATTACCCATAAAGCAACGGATAGAATGACCTTTGCTAATGGTGCGATAAAGGCAGCTGTTTGGCTAAATGATAAGCCAGCAGGCTTTTATACCATGACAGACGTCCTTGGTTTAAACGATCTATAAATAGATATTTATGCGCTGGCAATTGCCGGCGCTTTCTTTATTTGGTGGCTTTTCCTTAATAATCTCTCTTCTACAATCTTCCTTCTACTTTCTTCTTATCGCCATTTCCCCTCTATTTTTATGCTATTTATGCAGGCCTTAGTGTGTTTTTTGTTTTAGATCTTTAAATTATTATGTTTTCTCTTGGTATTTATCGATTGCGTTTTGTCGCTGATATTTTTGGCACTCTATGGTTAGCTAAAATGACGGGTGAAAATTAGAAAATCGTAATATTCCTATTAATTGAGTATGAAAGTTGAACTTTTGAAGCTTTGGTAAAGGAAATTGAATTAGTTCTTACAAATGTTTAATTTCTTTTGCGTTAAATGTTGACACGTATCACGCAGATCACTAAAATACCGCCAATTTGTCTAATTTCCATAAACACGCAGTTTTTGGTGTTGCAGGAAGGTAGATTTGCAAATTAAATCAATTTTAATGCATTTTTATTTCTGGAGGTTGTCTTGAAGAAGTCAGCACTACTCGTCCTAGAAGATGGGACAGTATTTCACGGTGAAGCCATTGGCGCTGTAGGTTCTGCAGTTGGTGAAGTCGTTTTTAATACCTCGATGACGGGGTACCAAGAAATCCTCACTGATCCTTCCTATTCTCAACAAATCGTTACCCTTACTTACCCTCACATTGGCAATACCGGAACCAATTCCGAAGACGAAGAATCTTCTTCAATCCACGCTCAAGGCCTTGTGATTCGCGATCTCCCTCTAATCGCTTCTAACTTCCGTAATGAACAATCCCTTTCTGATTACCTTAAGTCGCAAAACGTTGTTGGTATCGCTGATATCGATACTCGTAAGCTGACGCGTATTCTTCGTGAAAAAGGCGCACAGAACGGTTGTATCGTAGCTGGCTCTTCAGTAAACGATGGAAATTTAGACGAAGCTTTGGCTCTAGCTAAAGCAAAAGAATTCCCTGGCCTGAAAGGTATGGACCTTGCGAAAGAAGTTACAACAAAAGAAGCGTATCAATGGAAACAAGGTTCGTGGACGCTTACGGGTGGACTTCCTGAAGCGAAAGCAGACTCTGAATTGCCATACCACGTTGTTGCTTATGACTTCGGTGCAAAACGAAACATCTTACGAATGCTTGTTGACCGCGGCTGCCGCCTAACGGTTGTTCCTGCTGAAACTTCTGCTGAAGAAGTACTTGCTCTGAACCCAGACGGTGTTTTCCTTTCAAATGGCCCTGGTGACCCAGAACC
>NZ_JBGONI010000021.1:0-82656 GCF_041439035.1 Vibrio sp. 1F263
TCCCAGCCAAATATCCGTTCAGGTTCAAGCAATAATGCTTATCCGAACGGCATTACACCTAGTGTGGGCTTTTTTGTGTCTGTCGTCTTTCAGCTAAAACAACCGCTTTAGCTGAAAGACTTGAGTAGAGCTCTAACCTCGAATGATCATTTGTTCGCGCTCTGGACCTACAGACACCATCACAATTGGCACCCCCATCAACTCTTCGATACGCGTAACGTAATCTTGTGCTGCTTGAGGAAGGCTCTCAAACGTGCGGCAGCCAGTGATGTCTTCATCCCAGCCAGCCATATCTTCATATACAGGCTTTAGTTCAGCCGTTTGTGGCCAAATCGGGTTTTCAGTGTGCTCACCAGAGTAAGCGGTACAGATCTTAAGTTCAGACAAACCAGACAGGCAGTCAATCTTAGTCAGTGCGATTTCCGTTGCAGCTTGCAGGTCAACGCCGTTGCGAGTTGCTACCGCATCAAAGTAACCCATATCACGTGGGCGACCCGTGGTTGCACCGTACTCGTTAGAGCTTTCGCGGAAGCTATCTTGCTCTTCCATTGCAGTCACTAGCGTACCAGTACCTACAGATGAGCTGAACGATTTAGCCACAGCAATAACGCGCTCAGGGCGAAGGGCAGGTAAACCACTACCGATGCCTGCGTATGCAGCGGTTACATTTGAAGATGTCGTCCAAGGATATTCACCGTAAACAAGGTCGCGACCTGCGCCTAGCTGAGCTTCAAACAGTAGGTTCGCGTCTTGTGATTGCAGAGCTTTAAGCGGCTCAGTTACGTTGCAAATGAATGGGCGCCAAGCTTTAGTCACTTCAAGTAGCCATTCTGTCATTTCAGAAGCTGTCTGAGTGAAGTCACATTTAGGGTATAGCGCTTTAAGTTGAGGCATCTTCCAATCAAGCAGGAATTGAATGCGTTGCTCTAAGATCTCAGGTTGATTCAGCCAACCGACAAGAATGCCTTTCTTCATCACACGATCGCCGTACGCTGGCGCAATACCTTGACGTGTTGAGCCATAAGCGCCATCGCCTAAACGCTCTTCTTCAAGCGTGTCTTCAAGGGCGTGTAAAGGTAGACACAGTGTTGCACGGTCTGATATCGCCATTTTCACTTTGATGCCAGCTGCTTGTACTTCTGCAATTTCTTCAGTTAGCGCAGCAGGGCTGATCACCATGCCAGGGCCAAGAACTGCCGTACAATCAGGATTAAAAATACCACTCGGTAGTTGGTGCAGTTTGAATGTACCGAAGTCGTTTACTACGGTATGACCGGCATTGTTTCCGCCTTGAAAGCGAATGCTAGCAGAAGCTTTGTCTGCTAAAAAATCAACGATACGGCCTTTGCCTTCGTCGCCCCAGTTTGCGCCTACAACAACAATAGATGGCATAATTTTTCTCCTAACTGATTGAAAAATCATGTTAGGCCTACAAAGTGGATAAGAGAAATTAATTATCTTTATTATCTTGATAAGGATTTCATATATCATATAGGGAGCACAGGAGAGATATGATGCTTGATATAAATTTGTTGAAGACGTTTGTGACGCTAGCGGAGTACAAGCATTTTGGGAAAGCGGCCAACGCGCTTCATATGACGCAGCCCAATGTGAGTTTGCACCTGAAACAACTAGAACAACAAACCCGCATTAAGTTGATAGAACGAAGTCCGTTTCAACTGACTCAAGCAGGTGAAAGGTTACTAGAGACAAGTCAAAGAACATTACTCGAACTGCAGATTTGTCAGGCCGATCTTAATGCCATTAATGACCTCAAAATAGGTACATTAACTATTGCCGTGAGTGACATCATCTCTCGATTCTTGCTAATTCGCCCGTTCCAGAAGTTCAAAGCGCGGTATCCGGGTATCGACCTAACGCTACTGAACACTACGTCATCTCAAGCATCGAGTTTAGTTAAGAACGCTCAGGCGGATCTTGGTTTTGTGATTGCGAAAGAGCAGCACAACGAGTCGCTCTATTTTACTAAGCTTCAAGAGCTTTCATGGTGTGCGTTAGGCGATGGCCTAGACATGCAATACTCTGATAGCAAGACAGGAAACGAGGTTAAAGATGACGATATAGAGACAGAACTCACCTTGATTCTACTTGGCCACGATACGAGAACCCGTGACTTCATTGATGAAGGTTTACCAAGCCTTAATCTACCCAATCATAGAGTCATGGAAGTAGGGAGTGTCGATGCTCAAATCGACTGGGCAGAAGCTGGGTTTGGTGTCGCCATCATTCCTGAGTTTGCGATATCCACCAAGCAGCATTTGAATTCAAAGGTTACGCCATTGACCAATTTCTCTAGCACCAGCCTTGGCTATATCGTGAGGCAGAACCAAGTCTTATCTAAAGCGACTAAGCAGTTATTAGGCTGGGTGAATGATGAGATTACTCTGTTACAAAACAAATAAACGCCATCACTGACTTTGAGTTACCTGAGCCTGCCAAGTGTGGGCTTTTTGTGTTCTGTTAATCATCGTTTTCTAGCATGATAATTCGTAGGTGACTTCCCAAAATAAAAGGGTCGCTAATGAAGTGCTTGGTTAATACGGTATAATTCAATGATATGAAAGTTAATTTAGTACGCGAGTTTGGTAAATAGAACATGAAAAACACTGATTTTAGTCTGATCCCGTATTTTGTTGTCATGATGGAAGAGCTCTCTATCTCGAATACCGCGAAACGTTTTGGCGTTACTCAGCCCGCAATTAGTAAGGCGCTTAACCGACTAAAAGAAACCTATGATGACCCGTTGTTTGTGAAAACAAAGGAAGGTTATAGACCGAGCAGTTTTTGTTATGACATCTACCCTCAGATAAAACAGGCCTACGATGCCTTTGAATCGACTTTCCCGAGTAAGCGAAAGTTCGACCCAACAAAAATTGAAAGGTCGTTTAATGTCGCTTGCATTAGTGGTGCAACTTATTCATTGATGAAGCGTGTATCCGATATCCTCTATGCGGAAACGCCAGATATCGGTCTTCATATTGACCCTTACTATACTGCAGACATCATTCTAGACCTTCGCCAACACCGATATGATTTGTGTATAGTCCATACGCCTATCAACGATCCGGCAATGGAATGTATTCAGCTCTCTAACGAACCTATGGTGGTTGCTTATGATAAAAACCACCCTAGATTAGGGAACGAGATTACGTTGGAAGAATACCTTGAAGAGAAGCATGTTCTTCATAGTATGTGGGATACCAAAGAATCGCCGTTAACCAAAACCAGTAAGTATGCGAAGAGTAGAAAGGTTGCACGAAAGGCGCCTGGCCCATTTGAAATGCTTGATATGGTAAGAGGAACGGATTGGCTTTGTATTAGTCAGAAATCGATACTTGAAAGGTATGGCCTGTTGGATGATTTTAAGCTGTCGCCTTTACCGTTTGAATCGGATCTTGGTACTGAATATCTGGTGTGGCACAAGAGTCGTAATGCAGATATGGCGCATTCATGGTTTAGAAAAAAGATTGTTGATGCCTCACAAAAAAAGCCCCAATGGGGCTTTAATTAGTCAGTTATCTTTAATGGTCGGTAGCCAGGTTATCTAGCTGTTGCTTCGCTGTTTAACCCTTGCTCCGCTATTTCGCGTTTTGTGCTTGCATCTGCTGAATCAGCTTTTGCATTTTTAGCGTGTTGTAATTGATCTCTGCGGCACTGAAGCCTTGGCCTTGTTGCATTGGGTAATCGTTTAGAGAGCCCATGAACTTAATCACTTCTTGAGACATTGGTACGAATAACCACATGTTGTCTACCATCCAACGAGTGTACATGCCAGATTCTTTCGCTGCGGTTTCAAACGGGTCCATACGTAGGTTTGTAATTGAAGCCCAAGCAGGAGCTTGACGGATAGCCGATTGCATTGTGCCTTCCATCATAGCGAAGCTTGCTTTCCAATCGTTCCAACGAAGCGCATTGAAGTCACCGTTTGCAGAGAAGTAGAAGATAGTTTCACGGGGTGACTTTTCAGCCTCTCCTTCAAAATATGGCATAAAGTTCGAGCCATCTAAGTGAACACGCCAATCTGTATTATTTAGAGAAACACCTTCTTTAAGGTCTTCAACGATAGAGTCATTACCGGCAGCAGCAGCTAGTGTCGGTAACCAGTCTTCTTGAGACATTAGCGCGTTAACCGCAGAGCCAGGTTCGATTACACCAGGCCATTTCACGATTTGTGGAACACGCATGCCGCCTTCGTAAGTTGTGCCTTTTTCACCGTGGAAAGGAGATGTACCGCCGTCAGGCCATGTGAACTTCTCTGCACCGTTATCAGTAGAAAGGATAACAATAGTGTTGTCAGCAACCTCTAAGCGTTCAAGAGTATCTAGTAGTGCGCCAACGTTGTCGTCTAATTGAGCCATACCATCTGCATAGATGCCTTGACCAGAAATGCCGCTGTAATGTTCGTTCAGACGAGTCCAAACGTGCAGACGAGTCGAGTTGTACCAGATAAAGAACGGCTTATCTTCTTTTACAGATTTCTCCATGAACGTGATAGCCGCTTCGGTAAAGTCCTCATCGATGTTTTCCATACGAGCGCGAGTCAGTGGACCCGTATCTTCGATTTTGCCATCAGAGGTTGCTTTAATAACGCCACGAGGCCCGTAGTTCTTTCTGAATTCTGGGTCTTTAGGATAAAAGTAGGTTTCAGGCTCTTCTTCCGCGTTTAAGTGGTAAAGGTTACCAAAGAACTCATCAAAACCATGGTTTGTAGGAAGGTGTTTGTCTTGATCGCCTAAGTGATTTTTACCGAATTGTGCCGTCGCGTAACCTTCTTCTTTAAGAGCATCACCAATGGTAGGAGCCCAGTCAGGAATACCATGCGAAGAACCTGGCATACCGATAGTAAGTAGGCCGGTACGGAATGGGTGTTGACCCGTCACGAACGAAGCACGGCCAGCCGTACAAGATTGTTGTGCGTACATATCCGTAAAAATAGCACCCTCATTAGCAATACGATCGATGTTCGGCGTTTCGTAGCCCATCATTCCACGGTTGTATGCGCTAGTGTTGTAGTAACCAAGATCATCTGCCCAGATAGCAAGAATGTTCGGTTGGTCTGCCGCAGCGACGCCTTGAGCAACGCTGAGTGCGCTCATTGCTAACACGGTTTTGGTTAATTTAGTCAAGGTAATGTCCTTTCTTTAGTTTCTATTTGTTTAGAAAGAAAATACCAATTTTGTATTAACTCAGAGGACTACTGGGTATGAATTCTAGTTACTTAGAGGAATAGTGGAGCCGTGATTAGGGCTAGTGTTTTACTCAAAATCAGAGACCTGCCCAGAGTTTATTTCTTGATTAAGTGAGCCTTATTCATTTTCGTCCCATTTCGAAAATCAAATTCGCCGTTGACAAAGTTTGATGATCAAACTAAATTTCAACCAATTGCTTTGATTATCAAATTACTTGTCAATCAAAGGGCTTTTATTAACAACGATCATCTAACCGCAAACATCAGCTAAGGACGCCATTTTGAGTTTTCCAACACGTCACCAACACAACTTTTCTTCACATAACAGCCAAGGTGAGAAACGCACGTTCTATGTCCTGTTATTGACCGTCGTTACCATGGTTGTCGAAATCGTTGCGGGTACCATTTATGGTTCAATGGCATTGCTTGCCGATGGTTGGCACATGGGAACGCATGCTGCAGCGTTTGGTATCACCTTATTTGCATACCGATATGCGAAGAAACATGCCGAGAGTGAACGTTTCTCGTTTGGTACTGGCAAAGTCAGCGTGTTAGGGGGCTACACCAGCGCGATTGCATTGGGTATTGTGTCATTATTGATGCTGGTGGAATCAGTGCATCGTTTATTTAACCCACAAGCGATTCAGTTCAATGAAGCGATCATCGTTGCCTGTATTGGTTTAACTGTGAATGTGGTGAGTATGTTTTTACTCGGCGATCACCATCATGATCACGGACACGAGCATGGCCACGATCATAGTAACAATCATAGTAAGAATCACGGTCATTCACATAGCCATGATCACGACAGCGACCATAATCATAAGCATGGTGAGCACCATCATGACCATAACCTACGCGCAGCCTACATGCATGTGTTGGCGGATACGTTGACTTCACTGTTGGCCATTGTTGCGCTGCTGTTTGGTAAGTTTTACGGTTGGAACTGGTTAGATGCAGCAATGGGAATGGTTGGCGCATTTGTGATTGCTAAGTGGACGATGAACCTTATGAAACAAACCAGTCCAATCCTGCTTGATGAGAATATCCACCAAGATTATCGCGACTCAGTGACCGAAACCTTAACGCCTTATGCGTCGGTCACCGATTTCCATATGTGGAAGGTGAGTGGGCATCACTATTCAGCAGCAATTACTCTTGAATCAAACAGTGATAAAACCGTGTCTGAATATAAACAAATGCTCTCCAAGTTTGATAAGATTAATCATCTTACTCTTGAAGTGCATTCAAACGACCATGCGAAATATAGAACAGCTTAACCAAATACTGACTGAGTTCTACGATAAAATGTCTTCGTGGGAACAGTCTGTAGTCAAAGAGACGGGTTACTCCCTGGCTCAAGTACACACTATTGAAGTACTTGGTATGCATGGCGCGTTAAGAATGAAAGAGCTCGCTGAAAAGCTGGGCATCACCACGGGTACATTGACCGTTCAAATCGAAAAGCTGGTTAAAGCCGAATTGATTGAACGCCATGAACACCCAACGGACCGTCGTGCAATCGTGGTTGCATTAACTGATGAAGGACAGAAGATTCACGTTCACCACAATCAGCTTCACTTGAACCTAGTTAATGAATTAACGCAAGACATCGAAGAAGATGAGAAAGCGGTATTACTAAAGTGCCTATCTAAGATGGTAAAAGCGTTTTAGTCAGCCTTAAGTTCGAACCCTAACTTATTAGCTGCAAAGCAATTGATTAAGAAATCTAAAAATGGACCTGACTCGAATTGAGTAGGTCCATTTTTTCGCCGTTTTCTCTCGACTATACAATCACTAATCGATGGACTCACCGTTTCAAAAACAAGTCAAAACCTCCCAATATTGCTCTTCGTTCTTGCTCCGCTGATGAGCCAAAAAAATGTCATTCACAGCCGTCAGATCAATAATTGCCCAAGCTGTTTTAATTCAAAGCCTTAATAGTAAGGCGTTCAGCTATTTATACCCCGTCAAATATCTGTCTCTCAGTTTTATAATTCTATTAATGTACATGTAGCGAAAATGTGTTATTGATTGATCTGTCGTTAATGGGTTGGGTCTTCTTTGTTTGAATGTATTGATGATGTCACTACTGGCGGGCAGGGCCGCTGCAAAAACTCAACCCCATTACTGATAAAAAATCATAACAATAACTCGATCGCACTAGCCGTATATCCATGCTTTGATGCGATCAATTAGATACTTATAGTTAATTTAGTAAAGACGAGCCATGTATATGAATATAAAGAAAAAGCTCTATTCGTTGGGGGTGTTCTCCATCTTCGGCATGATTTCATTGTTGTTTACCACATCTCAATTTGCGGACACCACCGCTAAAATGAGCGAAGCCAAACAAATTACCAAAGAACTTGAAGTGCGACTGCTAAACCTTCGTCGTAACGAGAAAGATTTCTTACTTCGCAGTGATCTGAAATACCTCGACAAGTTCGACGTAAATTACAAAAAATTCTTAGCGTCTGAATCTGAGCTTAATGCTGTGCTGAATGATCTGGGTTTGGCCAACAGTACGCATTTGCGTGAAGATATCGAAACGTACCACACAAGCTTTGTTAACCTTGTTAAAGCCAGCCAAGTGTATGGACTAGCACGAGACAAAGGATTGTTAGGGGAATTTCATGCTGTACTCGATAACATAAGTGCTTCAGCAAGCGCCGAGCAAAAAATTGAACTGTATCTCTTCAATGATTTGATCGAGAAGGGTGAGTTCGACCCAAGTGTTCTGTCTATTACTTCTAATGCGGGTGGCTCAGCTGCTTTGATAGAAGCAGCTCGTCAAGTCGTAGATCAGAAACGAGTGATAGGGTTAAAACATAACGAAGGGTTACTAGGACAAGCGCGTACAGGTTCGCACGTTATCGAGACTCAATTCAAAGAATTCTCGGCCGTGTTAGATCAACAGGCACAGCAAGAGATGGATAAACTATCGCTGATCAACAACACCCTTTGCGTCACACTGTTAGTGGCGATCATTCTATTCAGCTGGTTAATCGTACGTTCAATCATCGGTAAGATTGAATCTCTACTTACTGTGATCCGTAATATTGTCGACTCGAACGACGTGTCTATTCGTGCGACGGAGAATGGCAAAGACGAACTCGGTAAGCTAGGCGAATACTTCAATCAACTGCTAGACCAGCTTGAAGGGTTGATTGCGACGTCTCAATCTAAGTCACATCAGTTGACACAAAGTACGTCGAGCATGCATGACGAGCTAGAATCGGTCATCAAACAGTTCGAAGTTCAAGCAAACCACACCTCAACAATGACAACTTCAGTGCAAGAGATGGTACTGACTATTGGGGAGATATCAGAAAGTACATCGGTTGCCGCTGAAGGCGTTCATCAAGCGAAAGTGAATGCCGACAAAGGTCGTGAAGTGGTGGTTGATACCATCAATAACATTACCCAGTTGTCTGAACGCCTTTCAAGTAGCCAAGATTCGATTAGTTCTTTGAATCACCATGTCGATCAAATTGGTAGTGCCGTTAACATTATCCAAGGTATTGCGGAACAGACTAATTTATTGGCATTAAACGCAGCCATTGAAGCCGCTCGTGCTGGTGAGCAAGGTCGTGGCTTTGCCGTTGTTGCGGATGAAGTCCGAGCGTTAGCAAGCAGAACGCACCAATCAACCACTGAAATCACCAGTGTAGTCACTGCAATCCAGAGCCAAATGAATGCTTCTATGACAGAGATTGGCGAGTGTAACCAACAAGGCCAGCTGACACTTAAAGATTCAGAAGAACTGGATGCAAGCTTGCAACTGATTTTGAGTGATATGGAAAGCATTCAAGGCAACTCAGAACGTATTGCTTCAGCGATTGAAGAGCAGGGTGCCGTAATGACACAAGTGAGTGACTCAATTACTGAGTTGAATACCATCTCGAATGATAACAACGCTTCGGCGCAGCATTGCTTGGTCGAAGTGGATAAAGTAGCTGAGCAAGCGAACGATATGGATCAAGCGGTAGCGCAGTTCAAGACGTCATAAGATTTCTAGAGTAAGTTAGAAACCAAAGACGTGAGTTCATAGAAAACAAAGGCGTGAATTATTCGCGCCTTTTTTGTGCCTGAAGGATAGGCAAGTTTCTGAATCGATAGAAATAAGAATAAGGCATTACAAAATAGACTTAAGTATCTGTGGAATAAAACTAAAATAATGACAGACTAACGATGAACGAACGCGTTGACGTGAGCCATGTCTTTGGCGCGTTTCGAATAAACGTTAAATCTTACGGAAGAGGAACAGCATGCACTACGACGTATTCAATGGAGACGCAGACGGTATCATCGCGTTGCTACAACTGCGATTAAGTGAACCGAGAAAAAGTGTGCTCGTCACCGGTGTAAAGCGTGATATTAAGTTGGTTTCTCAAGTTGTCAGTCAAATCATAGAGCCGGGCAATCCAAATGATGTCTCTTCCGTTACCGTTCTTGATGTGTCGATGGAGAAGAACCTGCCAGCATTGCACTCACTGTTAGATGCCAACATCGATGTGTTTTACTGCGATCACCATCGGACAGGGGACGTGCCAACCTCTGAGCATTTAGACACTCTGATAGACACCTCGGCAGAGAGTTGCACGAGTTTATTGATTAACCAGAAGCTAAATGGTGCACACGTAGCTTGGGCAATCGCGGCGGCCTTTGGTGATAATTTAAAAGTAGTGGCCGCACAGTTAGCTGATGAAAATGGATTCGAACAATCACAAATTGAGTTCTTAGAAGAGCTAGGTACCTTGGTTAATTACAACGGCTACGGCACATCATTGAGCGATCTACATTTCACGCCAGTTGAGCTCTACCAAAACCTTTATCAATACCCGAACCCGTTCGATCTTATGGATGACAAAGACTCCGTGTTCTATCAATTACGAGCGGCTTACCAAAATGACCGCCAGCAACTATCAAACCTTGCCCCTGTTTATGAAAGTAAAGTCGCACGTGTGTTTGAACTGCCCGGTGAGACTTGGGCAAGACGTATCAGCGGTGTATTTGGCAATGAGATCGTGAATCAAGATCCAAACCGAGCGCAAGCAGTATTAACGAAAAACCAAGATGGCGAATCTTATACTGTTAGCCTAAGAGCACCACTATCCAATAGAACAGGCGCAGATGAAATTTGCTCTAGCTTTGTAACTGGCGGAGGAAGAAAAGCAGCGGCTGGCATTAATCAACTTAGCGAACTTGATAGAGGGAATTTCATTTCACTGTTGGACGCTTATTATTCGCCGAGTGTTGAGCGCTAACGAAAATAGTAGCGAGAGTGAATAGGGTAAAGAGAGGCCATTTGGCTTCTTTTTTTGTGTCTAAAGTCACCCAAATAAGCCTTTCAAAAACTTAGTTAGCATCAAATTCGGCACTTCACATTGTATGACATCAAAGTAAGAGTGATTATCAATTGTATTAATTCTGGGGAAATAGCACTATACGCATATTGAATCTTCAGTATTTTGAATATCCTTATAATGAATCTTGCCCAGGTCGACCTTAACCTACTCGTTATTCTTAAACACCTTCTTGAAGAGAAGCACGTATCAAACACAGCCTTGGCGCTAGACATGAGCCAACCGACGGTGAGTCGTTCACTACAAAAACTACGAACGGTATTCAACGATGACTTGTTAGTCCGCGCAGCCTATGGGTATGAGTTAACTCCGAAAGCAGAAGTCATTAAGCAAGACCTCAACTCTGTGCTCACACGCCTTGAGAAATTGGTACATGGAGACGTATTTGAACCGCAGACGAGCAATAGTACCGTTCGGTTCTTTGGCTTGGTTCCGCAAGTCTCGCATTTGTTACCAAAAGTGGTGGCACAAATCCGCAAGCAAGCGCCGAATATGGTTGTCGATATCGACTCGATTCCTAAACGACACTTTGAACCTCTGTTATCAGGTGATGCGCACTTTGTATTGTCGACGCATGAACCATTAAGTTCTGAACAAAACTTGTATCGAATGTTCGTAATCAGTCGCGACTATCGGTTATTGATGAGCAAAGACCACCCTCTGGCGGATAAAGAGATCACCGTTGATGATTTATTGAGTAGCCAACTCGGCCAGATCTCACTGCAAGGGGATAAGAAGCTCTCGATTGAAAGTCGTTTCAAAGATTTGGGCTTGATCGATAAGCAGCGTCAGCTATCGATACCGATTCAACTGTCTAACTTTAACGTCGCTCCAGATATGGCTGAAGCGACCGATATCATCTTTCACCTGCCGACACCTTTCGCTCAACAAGCAGCAAAACAGAGAAACCTCGTTTGTAAACGCGTACCCAAAGCGATCAGGAGCCCATCAGAAGACGTATATCTCTACTGGCATAAACGTTTCCACAATGACCCTATGTGCCGTTGGATTCGTGAACTATTTAAAGAGACATACTCCTAAGTTATCTGGCACATGAATATTACGGGCTCAATGCTAATGAATTGAATATATTTTGTCTGCATTATTTGATAAATGAATAATCATAATGAATTTTCAGCATGAAACTTTCGTTGATTGGAGTGATAACTGACTGTTTAATGCAAACCATTATCATTACTAATTACATATAAGAATAAATATCATGTCTGAGAAATCTCTGTTGATTCGCAAGCCTCTTTTGGTTCGCAAGCACCTTATAGTTCGCAAACCTCTTATGATTCGTAAACCCCTTTCGGTCGCAGTAGCTGTTATTTGCACCTCACTATCGGCTAACGTGTTAGCGCAAAAAGAAGCGCAAGCGACAGATGAGCAAATGGTTGTTACGGCAACTCGTACTGAAATGGCTCTAAAACAAGTGCCAGCTTCAATGTCGGTTATCACCGCTCAAGACATCGAAGACAGCCCTGGAATCACTTTGGCTGACATCGTTGCAGAATCAACGAGTGTGGAATCTGATTTTGATAGCACACGTGCTGGCCGTCAGATGATCTCTATTCGTGGTATGGATTCAGACTATACGCTTATCATGGTGAATGGCCGTCGCTTAAGCTCTGCAAGTGCCATCATTCGTGGTAACGATTTCGATCTCTCGACTATTCCAGCTGAGTCAATCGAACGTGTTGAAATTATCCGCGGCCCAATGTCTGCACTTTACGGTTCAGATGGTATGGGTGGCACAATCAACATCATCACCAAAGCTCCAGAAAATGATTGGAGCTCAACGATTAACATGGACACTTCGTCTCCATTAGACGGCAATGGTGGGGAAGAATATTCTGTTGGTTTTACCACGTCCGGTGCATTGATTGATGATGAGTTATTTGCGCGTTTTTCTTTAAATCAAACCTCGCGTGACGCATGGCAACCATATACAGGTAATGGTCGTGAGAATATTACCGCTCTAGAGGAACGCGACACTTTAAGTTTGCTTGCCAACCTGACATGGAATATGACAGACAATCAGACGATTGATTTAGACCTTGGCTATAGTGACGATAAACGTGATGGTTTAGCAGAACACGCTACAGGTTCGAACCTAGTGGATAGTAGTGTTGTACGTAACAGTCAAGCGATTACACACAGCGGTTTTTGGAACTGGGGTGACACACAAGTTCGTTACTCTCGTGAAAACGTGACAGACAACGATGCCGCTGATCTAGGTAACAATTACAGTAGCGATGTAGAAGAGCTAACTCAAATAGTAGAAGCGTCAGCAACGACTTATCTTGGTGACAGTCACACCGTAACTTTTGGTATGGACTACCAGTTGAGCGAATTAACCAACAAAGAAAACTTGATCAACGGTACATCAGAAGCGTATCAAGGTGCTTTGTTTGTTCAAGACCAGTGGTTGATGACTGAACAACTCACCGCAACCATTGGTGGACGTTTAGATAAGCACGAATTGTACGGTGAAGAATTCAGCCCGCGTGTGTACTTAGTTCACCAAACGACTAATGCCCTCATCATCAAAGGTGGTGTAGGTAAGGCTTTCAAAGCACCTTCGCTGACTCAAAACCAAGCCGACTACACAGTTAATAGCTGTAAGGGAGCGTGCGATTTATATGGCAACGAAAACCTGAAGCCTGAAACGAGCTTGAACTATGAAATTGCAGCAATATACAACCAACCACGTTGGAATGTTGAAGGTGCCTTGTTCCGCAACGAAATCAATGACCTTATTGATCGCGATGAAACGTACTGCGAGAACGGCGGAGTGTTTGAATCGGGTAAAGGGTGCGCAGACAGTTCTAGCTCTACTGGCTATGTGAAAGGGAAGCGTACTTATACCAATGTATCTGAGGCGGTGGTTCAAGGTGCCGAACTTACGGGTCAATTCCAGATTACCGATGAGTGGGGCGTGTCTGGTAACTACACGTTCTTAGACACAGAAGATAAGTCAACGGGTGAAGAACTGCTCGAGCGTTACAAGCATTCAGGCTTAGTTAAACTGAACTGGAGCCCAATTTTCGATCTGAATGCCTTTATTAGTGCGCGTTACCGTGGAGAGCGTAATATCGAAACTGATTTGACTCAAGATGCATACACTACTTTAAACATTGGTGGCGTATACAACATTAATGATTCAGTTAGAGTACGTGCAGGCATTACTAACTTGACTGATGAAGCTGTATCACAAGAGCTAGAGAGTATGGGTTATGTTGAAGAGCCACGTACTTACTACGTAGGTATGACAGCGGACTTCTAATCAATCTGTGTTTGATTTGGTAGCAAGATACATATAGAAACGAAGAACCCACATTGGCTCGATACTCTATAAAGAGAACGGCGAGTGTGGGTTCTTTTTTGTGTGCTTGTATCGGTTTAATTCGTTTGGAATTGGCTTACCTAGATTTTTACACAAGTGACCAAAGCATTACCTGATTTGGTATCCCAAGGCAGCAGCTTGTCATAATCGTGCTCAAAAATATGAACCTCAAAGTAGGGCTTCAATATCTCGATCAATTCCTTAAACGAGAATGCCACCATAGGGTGTTCGTCATTCCATACTTGAGTTTCACCCGCAGTCGTTTTTTCGATACTTAGCTTTAACATTTGCTTACTACCTTCGCCGGAGTAGTACCAACCTGAGCGAAAGGTAAAGTCATCATGTTCTTTGTTGGCTGTATGTCGAACAAACAAGTCATTGCTTATCTTCTCTTTATCAACCACGTTGAAGCAGAAGACACCTTCGTGTTTCAAAGCTCGGTGCACGCTTGCAATGCACTCTTTTAGTCTCTCAATACCGTCGTTGTAATGGATGGAATACAAGAAACAAGTGATAAGATCGAGCGGTTCTGAGACCTCAAAGTTACTCATGTTTTGTACTGAAAAGTTAGCTTCAGGGCAACGAACTTGAGCAATGTCGAGCATTGGTTTATTCAGATCAAGGCCACTACTTTGATAGCCGTAATCAATAAAATGGCGAACGTGTGGTCCAGTGCCACATCCAAGGTCGAGGTGTGTTTTTCCTTCATTTCCAAAAATCTGATGTAACCTACGAACGCAGTCACTCTGCGCTTGGTAGTCAATATCGACACACATTAAATCATAGTAACCGGATAGGTCGGTATAGAGTGCGTTGGCGGACATGTTTGCCTGCAGCATTTGCTGAAAAAATTGGGGTGGCGCATAGTAAACTAGAACTTAAAAATAACAAGAAAATCTTGGGTCAACTTATAGGCTTAAATGACCTTTTCTTGATGCTTAGCAATTGTTTCACGAGCCACACTCTATACATGCACCTTCGTGGTTTACTGAGACTCTATTTTTTCCGTTGGATTTAGCACGATAGAGCGCGTCGTCTGTAACTCGAATCAACGTATCTAGGGAGTTGTTGGTACGAACGATGCAGCTGTCGGTAATGCCAATACTGACGCTTGATTGAAACTTGGTGCGATTAAATCCCAAGAATTGATGAGTTCGAAATTCTTCGCAAATACGTTGACCAACAATTTTCGCTTGGGAGTATGCCGTGTCGAAAATGGTTCCATGAGTCGTTCGGTTTTTTGGAAAGAAGACGATAAACTCTTCACCTCCCCAGCGGCCAACCACGCCGTTCAAGGCTTTGACGTGCTTCTTAATGGTATTCGCGAGAGTGCGAATCACTTCGTCACCAACACTGTGTCCAAATTGGTCATTAATTTTTTTGAAGTCATCAATATCCAACAGTAAACAAGACATCTCAGTTTGTTCTTTTAACGGTTTTTTTAACCAATCGTAAATGGCACTGCGGCTGAATACTTGTGTTAGGTCGTCGTGAAGTGCGCGGTGCAGTAGCTCTTGTTCTAATTTAACCTTGTCGGAAACGTCTTCTACCACCACTTGGATCGCTTTTTCGCCTTCCCAATTGATGATGTTGTCGTAGATGTTGAAGTGTTTTTTACTCCCGTCAAAGCATTGGTTTTCAACCACAGAACTGAAGCTTGGTGTATCACCGGCAAGAATACTCTGGCTGCGTCTCATGGCATTGATACGACTGTCCGGCGGAATAATTGAAATGATTGAGTCCATGGAGAGCACTGCTTCTATCGATTTGGCACCCTGCATTTCAACCCAGGCTTGATTAACCATTAGAGGCTTGAAATTTTGGTGGACGAGCACGCCCTGTTTCGAACTATTGAGTAAAGTCCGGTACATACGATCTTTTTCTTGATGTTTACGCTCTGAAGCAACAACTGAGGTAATATCTATGATCATTACACGAAGAGCGGGGCGGTCGTTGACTCTGACCGCTTGAGCAAGGCTAAACAGCGAGAGAAGGCGGTTATTCACCGGAATATCTTTATAAAGCTTTCCCTTTCCCAGTTGGCCTTTAATCGCAGAAAGGTAACGTTCACGGACAGAGCCGTGATAATCTTTGGGTATTAATGAGTAGACAAAATCGACGTTGTTGAGAAGTGCTTCACGGCAACTGTAACCGAAGATTTTTGCAATGTTTTCGTCGACATCGATGACACGGTGGTCTTGCAGCGTAATATAGCCCTGTGCAGAGTCGAAATTCTGCCTAGGGGTGGCTGTGGTTAAATCTAGTTGGATGCTCATATAGATCTGACTACATATCCTCTCACCAAAAACAGGTGCTTTAAATAAATGGTGGTGTCGTAAATAAATTGTGACTGCTGTATATCGACAAAGCTATCAGATACCTAACACGGCAAGCGTCACGAGACTATGTGATTAAAGTGTGCCGTACGCAACTTTTTGAGGGTAGCGTAATTTTACTGTATCTAAAACGGATAAAAAAATTATTAAGGATAATTAAAGAGTTATGGAAATAAAAATTGATGATTTGTCGGGTGGAGAGGTTATTGAGCTACTCGAAGAGCATTTAGCGGATATGTATGCGACATCGCCAGTCGAAAGCGTTCATGCACTGGATCTAGATGGGCTCAAGTCGCCAGAGATTACTTTTTTCAGTGCTTGGAAAGACAGCCAACTGCTTGGGTGTGTCGCCATTAAAGAGCTTGATACACAACACGCTGAACTGAAGTCGATGAGAACCTCGCAGTTTGCAAGAAAGTCCGGTGTCGCAAGCAAGCTATTGCAGCACGTTTTGGATACGGCAACCGCTCGCCAATATCGACGTATTAGCCTAGAAACGGGATCGGAAGACTACTTTAAGCCAGCGCGTAATTTGTACCAAAAATTTGGCTTTGGTTACTGTGAACCTTTTGCTAATTATGTGTTAGATCCGCACAGTCAGTTCATGAGTATTGAGTTACGTTAAGAGGCTAACCTTTGATACCGACTTATTTTGCAGGTTTTACTCTTGGGCTTTCGCTTATCCTCGCGATCGGTTCTCAAAATGCGTTCGTTCTTAAACAGGGCTTAAAGAATCAGCATGTGTTTGCTATTTGTGCTGTCTGCGCGATTTCAGATGCATTACTGATCAGCTTTGGTGTGATGGGCTTTGGTGCGATCGTTGAGCAGTTCCCTCAAGTTGAGCAGTTTGCTCGTTACGGTGGGGCTATCTTTTTAGGCGTTTACTCATTCTTGAGCTTTCGCTCAGCATTTACCGAAAATCATGCCTTAGAAGCCGGTGTCGAAACCAAAAACTCTTTAACCAAAGCAGTTACCATGTGTTTAGCGTTTACTTGGCTTAATCCGCATGTGTATCTGGATACTGTGGTATTGCTTGGTTCTATCTCTACACAATATCAACCAAATCAAATGTTGTTTGGTGCAGGTGCAGTATCGGCTTCATTCGTGTTCTTTTTTTTACTAGGTTATGGCGCTCGCTTCTTAGCTCCAATGTTTAAGAACCCGAGATCATGGAAGATGTTGGAGTTTGTTGTAGGAGTGATCATGGCATCTATTGCACTATCTTTGGTTGTTTAGTTTTACTCTGCTTTCGTTAACTTCTCCTCATCAGTTGAACGCTGGTGGGGAAAGTACGGCTTGTTAGCTTGCTAGCTCGTTAATTAGTAATTAGTACTGTATCCCTCTGTCTTGCCTCCCTAGCTATTAATTATTCTTTGCAAAGATTTCGCATTTCTCTGTTGGTTTTAAACGTCTTGATAACAACAAATTAAATTATTTCGTGAAATAACGAATTATTCTTCGTCTTTTGGATTTTGGGTTCGTCTTAGGGGTGTAACAAGAAATTATTAACCCGATTCGGAGGTAAAAATGATTAAATTGATTAGCTTTAAAAACTGCCCATTTGTTCAACGTGTAATGGGTTCACTAGTAATGAAAAACGTCCCGTTTGAAATTGAGTACATTGAGCTGAATAACAAACCACAGTGGTTTTTGGATATCTCACCGAACGGGCAGGTTCCTGTATTGATTACAGAAAATGACACGGTTCTTTTTGAGTCTGATGCGATTGTTGAATACCTAGACGATAAATATGCCCCTATTGAAGAGGTTTCACCCGAGCAGAAAGCACTCGACCGTGCTTGGTCTTATCAAGCGAGCAAACATTACATGCCACAGTGCGGCACCATGGCGAGTAAAGACAAAGAGACTTTTGAAACACGCTTAGCCAATTTACAAAAGGCGTTCCTAAAGGCAGAGAAAAAACTGGGTGATACTGAGTTCTTTAAAGGGGACTACATCTCTAACGTCGACATCGCTTGGTTACCACTGTTACACCGAGCATTTGTAATTAAAGGGCGTTCAGGCTTCGATATGCTAGAAAGCTTCCCGAAAGTACAGAGGTGGCAAGCGGCTCTGATTGAATCTGGGTTGACCGATAAAACCGTTCCAGCGGACTTTATTGACAAGTTCAGCGGCTTTTATTTAACGAATAACTACCTGGCAAGCCTAGCAGAAGCTCGCTAAATAAAGATTAAGTAATTTATGGCGTATAGTTTAGGCCACAGACAATTAAAACCGCTCTAACGTTGAGCGGTTTTTTTATGTCAAAAATAATGATTGGTTACGCTATGGGCATAGTTGATCCAAAGCCTGAAATTAGTTGGTTTTCACAAGCTTATAAAAGGGTATTTTGTCGACTATTTTGGTAAATTAAAGCTATTACCGACTTCCAGTGAGCAGCAATGAAGATTCTTCACACGTCCGATTGGCACCTTGGCCAAAACTTCTACAATAAAAGCCGTAAGAATGAACATGAACGGTTTTTACAATGGTTACTTGAGCAAGTTACTGAGCACAACATCGACGCGATCATTGTTGCTGGCGATATTTTTGATACCAGCACACCGCCGAGTTACGCTCGTGAGATGTATAACAAGTTTGTGGTCGACTCGAGCAAGATCGGCTGCCAATTGGTGTTGTTAGGTGGAAATCACGATTCGGTGTCTGTGCTTAAAGAGACACAACAGCTGCTCAAATACATGGGTGCCGATGTGATTCCTAATACCAATGAAGATCATGCGACTCAGGTTGTCGAACTAAAAGGCAAGAACGGCGATGTAGAAGCGCTGGTTTGTGCCATTCCCTTTATTCGCCCTCGCGATGTGTTGACCAGCCAGGCGGGTGTTACTGGTGTAGAGCGTCAGAAGCAACTCGGCGATGCAATCAAACAGCACTACCAAAGTGTTTATGATGCCGCTTTAGAAAAACGTGCGACGTTTGAAAACAGCGAGCACATGCCGATTATCGCTACTGGTCATTTAACAGCGATGGGTGTCCAACAATCGGATTCGGTGCGTGATATCTATGTTGGCAACCTTGATGGTTTCGCCGCTGATGGCTTCCCAGATGCAGACTATATCGCACTTGGTCATATCCATCGCCCACAAGTGGTGGCAAAGCGTGAATACATTCGTTATTCAGGCTCTCCAATCCCACTAAGCTTTGATGAACTTAAATCTCAGAAACAAGTGTGTGTTGTTGAGTTTGTTGAAGGTGAGCGCACCATTTCTCAATTGCCTGTTCCTACATTCCAACCTCTAGCTGAAATCAAAGGCGACTTGAGCGAGATCGAATCTCAGCTGAACCAATACATAGGTTTAGATAGCGAACAAAGCGTGTGGTTATCGATAGAAGTGCAAGCGCAAGATTACTTGTCGGATCTACAAGAACGTATGCGTTCATTGACTGACGGTTTGAATGTGGAAGTACTTCAACTGCGCAGAGCAAGAGAGCGTCGCAATCAAGCATTAGAGCAAGAGTCGGCAGAAACCTTATCTGAACTGAGCCCGATGGACGTGTTTACGAAGCGTATTGCCTTAGAAGAGTTTGAAACCGATTCTGAAAAAGCGCGTTTAGAGCGCATGACGGTGAAGTTTAAACAAGTGATGGTTGAAGTCTCTTACGGTGCGGATAGCCAAGAAGAAATAGAAGCGCAAAAAGGGACAGGTGAGTAACGAATATGAAGATTTTAAGCCTAGAATTTGAAAACCTGAACTCTCTGAAAGGTCGTTGGAAGCTCGACTTTACTCAGTCACCGTTTGCAGAAAATGGTCTGTTTGCGATCACCGGCCCAACGGGTGCGGGTAAGACAACGATTCTTGATGCGATTTGTTTGGCACTGTTCCACCGAACACCACGTTTGAAAAGTATCGCTAAAGGCACCAACGAGCTAATGACGCGCGGTACCGGTGAGTGTTTCGCTGAGATTGAATTTGAAGTGAAGGGTAAAACTTACCGTTCTAATTTTCATCATAAGAGAGCGCGCGGAAAACACGACGGTGCGCTGCAGACACCAACCTGTGAATTTGCGGATGCTGATAGTGATGCTGTATTAGAAACGCAGCTCACTAAGAAAATTAAGATGGTTGAGACCGTGACCGGTTTGGACTTTTCACGATTTACTAAATCTATCATGCTGTCGCAAGGTGAGTTTGCTGCTTTCTTGAATGCCAACGCTAACGACCGTGCCGAGTTATTGGAAGAGCTTACGGGTACCGAAATTTATAGCCTGATTTCAGAGCGTATATACGACCACTTCAAATCGAGCGAAGAATCACTCAACCACCTAAAAGCGAAAGCTGAAGGGGTTAGCTTACTGTCTGAAGAGCAAATCCAAGAGCTAACCGCAGAGCGTGAAACGTTAGAAACCGAACAGAAGCGATTAGCTGAGCAGTTAAAAGAGTGGCAAGCGCATCTAAGCTGGTGGAAAGACGTGACCAAAGCTCAGCAAACTATTGCAACCAGTGAGCACGATTGTAAAACCGCTCAAGATGAACTAGGCCGTAACCAACCTTCATTAGAGCGCTTGGCAAACAGTGAGCCGGCTGAAAAGCTGCGCCCAATGCACAAAGATTTAAAGCGTTGCGAACAAGAGGTGAACACTACTCAAGCTCACTTAGATAACAGCACCAAGTTACTTGCCCTTCGTGATGTAGAGAAGCAAGACGCGCAAACTCAACTGACTCAAAGCAGTGCAATTGTCGAACAGGTTAAAGCCGAGCAACAAGATCAAGAGAAGATCATCGATCTCGTACGTCCGCTAGACAACCAAATTACCGTACTCAAAGATAAGCAAACTGCGGCCGTTAATGCAGCAAATACGCTAAACGAGCAACACACGCAACAGCGTAATCAACAGATTGTTTTAGTCCAAAAAATTGATGCACTGAAGCAACAAGATCAACTCAGCACTGAGTACTTAAATACACATCAAGCTGACCAACATCTGGAAAAATACTTAGGTCAGTGGCAAGCCAAAGTTGAGCAAGTTCGTACGCTAGAGCGTCAACATGCAGAACAGTTAAACTCGGCTAAGCAAGCTTTGTCGGCTCTTGATGCTCAGCAAGCGGTTATCAAAAGTGCGCAACAAGCCAAAGCAACGCAAGACAAAACTTTAAGTGAATTGGTTGTGTTAGAGAGTAGTGCAAAGCAACAGTGGGAAGCATTGCAAGGCAACACCAGCGAACAAGTATTGAATGCGCAAAAAGATCTGTTGGAGTACTGGAATCGCAATACGCACTCATTACTTGAGATCAACCGTGGCTTCCTAAATGCCCAGCAACACCTGCACGCAAAAACTCAGGCACATCAGACCAACATCCAATTGGTCGACAAGCTTTCGAAAGAACGTGAAGTGTTGGTGGAGCGATATAAAGAGAAAGAGACTTCGCTTGAGCGATTAACGCGTTTGATTGATCAAGAAGGCGAGTTGGCGAAGTACCGTGCAGCTCTAGAATCAGGCTCTGAGTGCCCGCTATGTGGTTCAACAGACCATTCGATTGAACAGTCACAAGACACTGCAAATTTGGTTGCTCAAAAAGAAACGGAAAACCTAGAGTTAACGGCCATCAAAAAAGAAGGCCAAGAGCATCGTCAGCAGTTAGATTCTCTGGCCCCTATGATTGCGGCGCTTAACGATGACATTCAGCGAGCGCAAGCGGATATTCAACAAGCTCAACTGAATTGGCAAGGCGTTGTCGGCAAGCTTCAACAGAGCTTATCTGATTTCGTTGACACGGCTCCAGAGCTAGCACTGCTAACGGTAAACGATTTAGGCAATGAAGCTACAGTCGCGACCTTTGCTCAGCAGTGTGAACTTCAACTAAGTCAGTTCTCGCAGCAACTCAAAGCGTTGGGTGATGCTAAAGCACACTATGCCGAAGCTGAGAAACAACGCTTGTCGGTAAGTGTTATGGCTGACAAGGCGAAGTCTAATCTCGAGTTGGCCGAGCAACGCTTAGCGGATCTGAATAAGCAAAACCAAGTCGCAAACGAGCAAGTGACTCAGATTGCTCAAGCGAAAGATCAGCAATGGAACGCTTTGAAAGAGAGCATTGTTCAAACGGCTATCGAAGCGCCTGAACTTGAACATATCGATGATTGGTTTACTGCAAAATCACAGGCATCAAGCACTTGGCAGCAAACTAAACAGCAACAGGCCGATATTGAAAAGCAGCTGATTACTCAAAATGCCGAACTGAAAACTTTAGATGACAAGCTAAGCAGTGTTGAGAAAGAGCTTGCGACACTGACGCAAGAGCATGAGTCTTTAGTGTCAGAGCTCACTCGTGTAACGGCTGAAAGAACTGAGTTGTTTGGTGACAAAGACATTCAAGCCACCAGCAATGCGATGAAGCAAAAAGTCACTGACGCGGTAAATGCATTTGATGCTGCGCAGTTGGTGCTTAACCGTTGTGAACTGGAGCATCGAACTGAGCAAACCAAACACACCAGCTTCTCTGGCGAGTTGATCAGCAAGCAGTCAAGTCATACACAAGCGTTGAATGTTTGGTTACAAGCACTGAAAGCTAGTCCTTTCGAAGTTGAGTCTGATTTTGAAGCGGCGTTGTTAGACGAAGAGATTAGAATTCAACTTCAAAGCCTGAAGAAGTTTTTAGACGAAGCGATTGTCAGTGCGCAAGCTAGGTTGAACACCGCCAAAGCGACACAAGTGGAGCTACAAAATCACGAAAATGCGAAAGCATGGCAAGAGCAAGACCAACAGCAAGTTGAAGAAGCGACTACTGAGTGTCAAAACGCACAGCAAAGCCATGCGACAAAGATCGGTGCAATTTCTGCCAATCTTGAAACGGATAGCCAGAACCGCAGCAATCAGCAAGATCTGTTCAAGAAAATCGACGAGCAACAGATCGAGTTCGATGATATCTCACGTCTGAATTCACTTATTGGTTCTAAGAACGGCGACAAGTTCCGTAAGTTTGCTCAAGGTCTAACACTGGAAAACTTGGTGTACTTGGCCAACAAGCAGCTACAGCGTTTGCATGGTCGTTACGAGCTAAAACGTAAAGCCGACGATGGTTTAGAACTGCAAGTGCTCGACACATGGCAGGGCGATGTGATGCGTGACACCAAGACGTTATCAGGTGGCGAAAGCTTTTTGGTGAGCTTGGCGCTGGCATTAGCGCTTTCTGATCTTGTGAGCTACAAAACCAGTATTGATTCTCTGTTCTTAGATGAAGGTTTCGGCACGCTCGATAGTGACACATTAGACATTGCTCTAAACGCGCTGGATAACTTGAATGCGTCAGGCAAGATGATAGGCGTAATCAGCCACGTTGAAGCACTGAAAGAGCGTGTGCCTGTGCAACTTAAAGTGACGAAACATTCAGGCCTTGGCGTGAGCGAGATGGAGAAACAGTACAAGGTTGTCGCTTAGGTTCTTGCTATATTTATCAGCGCAGAAATAGAAGCAGAGCTAGATGAAGCGATCCCCGACTCGGTCGTTCCTCCTTCTCGAGGATGACGGAGTCGGGGTTGTTATCAATCACATCGTCGTCACTCGCTAAAGTCAGGAACGAGCGTAATAGGGAATCTCTCTTCAACGAATAGGTTAATGGATTCATCGACAAGGAAGCGGTCATGCACAAGAAACAACATCTACGCACCAAGACATGTCCCGTTTGCCTCAAACCATTCTCATGGCGTAAAAAATGGCAACGTTGTTGGGAAGAGGTGATTTATTGCTCTGAACGTTGTCGTCGCCACAAGACAAAACCCACATAATCTCCCTTCATTTAAGAATCTATTGAGAATAACCACTCATTTAACGAGTTAATATTTTATCTGTCAGGTAACTCATGTATAAAGACGACATGAAGATACCTAAAAGAATACAGCCCTTAGTTGACGATGGTTTAGTCGACGAGGTGACAAGCCAATTAATGAGTGGCAAAGAAGCATCAGTGTACATCGTACGCTGCGGCGATACGATCCGTTGTGCCAAGGTATATAAGGAAATAAGCCAGCGCAGCTTTAAAAAAGCAACGGCGTATCGTGAAGGCCGAAAAGTCCGAAATAGCCGCCGTGCTCGAGCGATGGAAAAAGGCTCTGGCTTTGGTCGTGAGCAACAAGAGAAAGTGTGGCAAAGCGCTGAAGTGGATGCCTTGTATAAACTGGCAGAAGCGGGCGTACGTGTGCCTGTGCCTTATGGCTGTTTTGATGGCGTGCTGCTTATGGAGCTAGTCACTGATGATGACGGTTATGTTGCTCCAAGATTGAACGATGTTGTAATGCCGCCAGAACAAGCGATTGAAGATCATGCGGTGATGATGACTTACGTGGTTAAAATGCTTTGCGTTGGTTTGATCCATGGTGACTTGTCTGAGTTTAACGTATTGGTTGATGAATACGGCCCGGTGATTATCGATCTACCACAAGCTGTCGACGCTTCGGCTAATAACAACGCTGAGTGGATGTTGGCTCGTGACATCAATAACATCCGTGATTATTACGCTCAGTTTGCCCCTGAATTGGCGAAAACCGAGTATGCCAAGGAAATGTGGGCTTTATACGAGAAAGGCGACTTAAAGCCAGACAGCAAACTGACGGGCGAGTTTACGGAAACGGACGACTTGGCTGATATTGAAGCCATCATGCAAGAGATAGACGCTGCGCGAATTGAAGAACAACACCGACGCGAGCGTGTTAAAGAAGAAAAAGAAGGTGTAGACGACAGCAAGTTCAATTGGGCTGAGTAGTCGTGATCATCGTTTTTGATCTTTCGTTAAATGTCAGTCATAACGCCTTAAAAAACTAAGACGTTCTTTCAAAAAATAACCCAATAGAGCCTCAACTCTGTTGGGTTTTCTTTTTTAGCACTCATGGAAGACGGCCACTGGTATTAATTACCAACTTAACTGCTCACCATCGTAAGCGTAGAAGTGCCCACTGTTATCCGGTGTAGCAGTGCGAATGATGTCCACCAATTGATGGGCGACATAGCTCGACTCAAACAACTTACCTTCAGGGACATTGGTCTGAAAAGGTTTCGATAAAGCCGTGTCTGTTGTGCCCGGGTGTAGCGCTAATACTGTGCCTTTCTTTATGGTGCGTTGCCATTCAATCGACATGGTTTTGATGAACATGTTGAGTGCCGCTTTCGATGACCGATAGCTATACCAACCTCCTAATCGGTTGTCTGAAATGCTACCTACCTTTGCGGAAACTACAGCAAACTTTGGATTGTCGCTCGTTCTAAGAATAGGTGTGAAGTGCTTTGCCAGTAATAAGCTGGGTAGGGTATTCACCGAAATGTTTTTCAGGAAAAACTCAGGGTCGATAGAAGACAAGTTTTTTTCCGGCCCGAGCTCTGATGTGTGAAGCATACCCACGCAGTTTATCAACCAGTCCAATTTTTCAAACTGTTTGCTGAGTTGCTCAATATCAGCTTCATTGGTTGCATCGACTTTGTGCCAGTTCAAACGACTGTTTTCTAGTTCTGGCTGTTGAGAGTGGTAAGTCGCGTCGACATGGACATCGAGAAAATCAAACCGAGACAGCTCAGATAATAGGTGTTTAACCACAGCGAAACCAATACCGCCACTCCCACCGACAACTAGTATGTGTAATCTGAGTTGCTCAACCATTATAAATTCTCCAAGTTTGTGATTCGTTGTTCTGCGGTCTCGAGTATCGCTTGTTGGTCTTGTTCATCCATATTGTCCCAAGAGCGATATAACATGCCCATGCGTGGGTTACGGTTTAACGCATCGCGGTGCTGGTTCATAAAGCGCCAGTACAAGCTATTGAAAGGGCATGATTGCTCTCCGCTGCGTTCTTTTATCTTGTAGTGACAACCTTTGCAGTAGTCACTCATACGGTTGATGTAAGAACCGCTGGCAGAGTATGGTTTGGTTCCGACGATCCCGCCATCCGCAAACAGTGCCATACCTCGCGTATTTGGCATTTCGACCCACTCAATCGCATCGACGTATATACCAAGGTACCAACTGTCTACTTGGTCGGGGTCTATGGCCGTAATTAAGCAGAAGTTGCCAGTGATCATTAACCTTTGGATGTGATGCGCGTAAGCAAATTCAAGGGACTGGTCAATCGCATGCTTCATGCAATTCATTTTGGTTTGTCCATCCCAAAAGTAATGAGGCAGCTTGTTGGTTGCTGAATAATGGTTTTTATTGGCGTACGCAGGCATGTTTGCCCAATAGACGGCGCGTATGTACTCTCGCCATCCCAGTATTTGGCGTACAAACCCTTCGACTTGTGCAATGTCGATAGTGGGTGTGTTTATCTTAGAAGAGGCTTGATAAGCCGACAGCGCAGCATCAATCACTTCTTGGGGGCTTAGCAGTTTGCTGTTCATCGAAAAGGAGAGGCGGCTATGGTACAAGCTCCATTTTGAGTCGTGTTCTGTCGTCATCGCATCTTGAAACTGACCGAACAGCGGTAAACAGACTTGGCAGAAGTGCGCGAGTAAAGACAAGCTTTGTGCGCGGTTAACTGGCCATAATAATTGGTCGCCAACTTCACCAATGGTTTGAACTTGATGATGCTCGATGCGTTTTAAGATCGCAGAAATGTCGTTGGCAAACATTAACGGTTGCGGCAGGTTCTCGATGTCTTGTTTCTTCAGCTTCTTGCGATTGTTTGCATCGTAATTCCATTTTCCGCAAACCGGTTTGCCATCGTCGAGCAGGATGTCGAAACGCTTTCTCATTCGACGATAGAAGTGTTCCATCATGATGTGTTTGTCTTTTGGAAATTGGGTTTCAATCTCGTCAAACGGAAACAGGAAGTGCTCAGAATCGCTACAGCCTTTGGTTACTCCGGTTAACTTCAGCTTTGCCAGTTGTTGGAGAAGTCGATATTCATCTGGCCTTTGATATTCGAATTTCTCAGCGCCGAATTCGTGGACATAGTGCTGCAATAGCGCATCAAGATTTTCAAATTGAGTCGTGTCATCAAGAGTTAAGTGGAGTACCTGATGACCTTGTTGTTTGAGTTCGTCGGCAAAATAGCCCATCGCCGAGAAAAAAGCCGCCACCTTTTGGATGTGCGATGCAACGTAGTCAGTCTCTTGCTTAAGTTCGGCAATGATGTAAGTGACCTCGTCATCAACCTGTTGAAACCAAGAGTGCTGGACATTGAGTTGGTCGCCTAAGACAAGGCGCACGGTTTTGAAGTTCATAACATATCCTGATTGTTGGTTAAGAAAGGTTCTTTGCTGCTCGCATTCCACTTGTTGATGAACGCATGGTCTGGATCGTACATATCCGTTTGCATAGCCAAATCAAAATGTCGTGATTTAGGTTGCTTAGCATTATTTTGCTTATTGGCTTGGGTGTTTACCTGAGAGTTCAGGGCTCCGGCTATATATGCCCAATTACCCCAGTTTGATGCCACGTCATAGTCGATAAGTTGGCTCTCAAAATAGGCTGCGCCGTGTCGCCAATCGATCCCTAGTTCGTAGATCAAACAGCTAGCGGCCAGCTGCCTTCCTCGATTAGACATGTAGCCTGTTTCGTTAAGTTGGCGCATACACGCATCGACAATAGGGTAATTGGTATTGCCACTTTTCCATTTGGCAAAATTAAGGTTCGACGTTCCCGAGGAGTTTGGGGTGTTGAGTTTTTGGTCTGAAGAATCACCGAATAACGATGAGCCCAGAGATAAGCATTTCCAATAGAAATATTCGCGCCACAACAACTCAAAGTAGATCCAATAGGTTGAATCGTTACTGCCATGATCGGTTTCGAACTGCTTCAAATGTCGATAAATTGTTTTAGGCGCAACGCAGCCGAGTGCCAACCATGGCGAGAACTTGGTTGAGTTTTCGACGCCGTCAAATGCGTTTCGAGTCTGCTTGTAGTTAAGGGCGTAATCATGTGAGAAGTAGTTATCTAGATGTGCTAGTCCTGCGTCTTCGCCACCCAAATAATCGTTTGTTGCTGCTCTTTCTGAATTTGCTGAACTGAATAGTGGGATTGCCAATACTGGTGTTGCTGCAAGTGTCACTGCTTGCGGTAAACGTGAAATAACCGTCTCACCGCTATTAACGTCCAAGTGTTCGACTAGCTTTCTAAATTTGGTAAACGAGCTCGGGACTTTTGATAATTCAAACGGCAGCTCATGTGAGTCAAACAAGGTCGAGTGATGTGGCAAGCATGTTATTAAGTCAGGGTGACGACGGTGAACTGAATCAATCAATCGTCGCTCATCGTAACCGCAATGTGCATTGGCGAAAAAATGGGTGACGTGTTGTGTAGCAATGATTTGGCTGAGTGTTTGCTCGGCTGCGTCTGGTTCTAAATGATTACTGTGAATCACGACAAGTTGCTGACCAAACTTAACTAAATTCGCTTCTAGGTGAGTTATCGATTGTGAAACAAAGGTCTGGCGATGCGCGCCATAACTTTGTTCTTTCGCGAAATCAGCAGAGAAACGAACCAAAGTGGGTTCGACAATCACAAAAATGAGTTTATCGACGCTCTGCGCAGCGCAATGGAGCAATTGATTGTCGTTGATTCTTAAGTCGTTTGTAAAAAGATAGAGACCAATCTTTTTCATTACTTACACTCGTAATTTTTTAATTATTAGACGCTTACGAGTTGATAAGCTGACAAGATCACAAATGATTGTTTTGAAAAGGTAATGACTGAACTAAGCGCAAAGAGGGATGTTAAGGAGAGTATGAAGCCAACCAATAATACCGATAGAGATTGGCAATGCAGAAGTTTTTAAAGTTCGAACGGCAGTATCTAATCCATTGGAACGATTAGAATATCGACCGGAGATGTGTCGATGATCTGTTTCGAATGGGAAATGATTTTATGCCAAAAATCGTGGTGATGGCCACATAGTAGTAGGTCAACGCCATTTACCTCGATGGTATTTTTGAGCTTATCATTCAAATCTCCCGTTCCCACGAATATGTGCTTGATTGGGTGTTTAGCGTAGGCCTCAAACTCTTTCAAATGTTTAACGGAATCTTCATTGATGGGTAGATCGCCTTCATTTCCCTGAATATCAACGAGTTCAGGGTAAATCTCTCCATGCGTGCCGTCGATATAAACAAACGAAATGCCAGCCTCTAGTTTGTTTGCGAAGAAGGTCGCTCGATCAATCAGAATCTTAGTGTCGTCGGACATTTCAACAGCGACCAGAATATGTCGGTATTCCATAATTAAAGCCTCGTGTTATCAGTTATATAACAAGCATAGTTTTTGTTAGCACAAATGATATCGAAGAGGTCTCATATTGCATAAATTCATCATTCAATGATCTTCTAAGCACTATCGTATTTATATCGCTTTGATTGATAAGAAATTTACAAAAGGTTGTTATAGTGGTTGAAGCGCTAGCTTATTCTGTTAGATAGGCTTTACGGTTTAATGCGCCAATAACGAAGAGGCATCAATGACAGCACTACTCACCATTCCTACTAGGACGTTAGGTTTCGACTACGATATTGAGATCCGAGATTGGTCTCAAAAGCTTGTCGGCTTTCATGTGTTTGAAGATGGTCGACGCCCGCTCGATGGTGGCATTGGGCTGAGCCTAAACCTTGTTGAGCAGTTTGATAAGAATGGTCGTTGGTTGGATTCATTGCCTGCTCGTTATCGTGAGATCACTGACGATTTTCCTGAGTATCAATATCAAATGCTATGGTTGGCTGCGAACACTTATGAGGCAGCACAACTGCTTGAGTTAAGACCGGTTATCTTGGCGCTAATCTGCATGAAACACAGTGTCGATAACAAGAAAGCATTGGAACTGAGTCGCCTAGGACAAAAGAGAATCTTAGCCAAATTGGGCTTAGACAGTAGTAAAGCGACCCTTAAATTTATCGATAAGCTAGAGCTGCATTACGACATCGGTGATGAGCTTGACCACATTGTTCGCATTCTCGAGCCGCTGCAAAGACGTGTGCTCAAATTCAAACATTACTCTAAAGTAGGCTACACAGCGCTGCGTTTGGATCAGGTTCATCCGTTTTTAACCGGCAGTCGATTAGGTATTGCAATGGTTGAAGAGGGAAGGCTCAATGCGCCTTCAAAGATGGCCATGTTCCAAGACGCGATTTTACTGGGTCAAGATTTGGAGATGGACGATCCATTGCGTGCCATCACCAGTCAAAATTCCTTTGCTATGTTTGAGCAACTGCATGATAGATGGACAGAACAGCGTCAGTTACGCCGTCTAGAAGGGAATCGCCCTGTGGACATGGACATCCCTTATCCTGTTCCTTTACTTGGTAATGACAACATTCATCCGCTTACTGATTACTACGACCTTGAGCAAGAGGGCGTGGAACAAAAACATTGTATTGGCGTCTATCACAATCGAATCATGAGCGACCGCTATGTGGTGTTTCGAATGCTCAAGCCTCAGCGCTTAACCATTGGCCTACGTCGTGTTCCAAGCAAAGCCTTTCCGTTTGAAATTGACCAGATTTGTGGGAAACGAAATGCACCGCCATCCGAGTCTGCTCGCCAAGTTATTCATGATTGGTTAGAAGCGAGTAAGCAAAAGCATCCGAAGCAATACCTGTGAAGTAAAGGGATGACTCATATGTATCAACAAGGCGATTTATGTCCGCATTGTGGTTTGATTATTGTCATGCCAACAGATTTGCAAGCCGAATGCTTAGGGTGTGGCGAAGAGATCAATCAAGACCCTGCAGACGATTACGACGAAGAAGAGTAATTTTACCTACACTGATATAAACCAAGGCTAGGATGGCCGTATTAGCCCTTCAAAGGACGGAAACATGCAGAAAGTAATCTTTAGAAATTGCGATGAAAGTTCGCCATATTGGAGTGAATTAGAGCGCTTGTTTCAAAGTGAATGGTCGGATTTTAAGTTTAAAGATACCTATAAAGACTGCGTACAACTCCCTCCAGTAATAGTAGCGCTTCGCGATAATGTGGTCATTGGTGGCTTGGCGTATTCCCATTTTCAGGAACCTCATCAAGTAAGAGATGTGGTTTGGATTAATGCTGTTTATGTTGATGCTCAATGGCGTGGCCAAGGTATTGCAAGTGAATTGATTAATCGTGGTGTTGAACAAATGCCAGTTTACTATCAATCTCAATCCTCGAAGGATTCAACGTCTAACTTGTACGCCTATACCAATATTGCGCCTTTGTACCTTTCTCTTGGTTGGTCAATCGTCGAGATTGAAACCGAACCCAATCATCACGTCATGAGCATTTTGTTTTAGATTAAAACTAAATAGTCGCTATGTATCTGCCGAGTAGTAACACACCGTCAGATACGCGTTCTGTTGTGCTAAGTAGTCGTATTGGCAAATTACGCTTCTCGAATCATCATGACTCTCTGAATCCGAAATCTGCGAAGTAATATATTTGGACAATTCGAATTCAACTGTGTCTTCGTCAATTTTGGTCAATGTTGCCGAATTAAAATCCAGTCCTCTTCTAACAAAGCGAGCCAATGCTTTGTAAATGGCCTCCTTCGCCGAAAACAGCAATGTCACAGCTTCTGTTCGAGTTAATCCATACTTCACCACCAAATCGACCTCTTGAACGGTTACGACCATGTTCTCGATATCATCACAAATTTCACTGGAGATTCGTTGTTGGATATCGATCCCAATGTTTTCTCTGTTCACATTAGAAGAAGGTAAAACTCCAACAGCGGCTATGTCGTCACTATGGGAAATAGAACCAATGACATCACTTGGCAGACGTGGACTTCGGTCGATATTCTGTTCAAGGGCCTGATGTGGGAAGCCTAGGTTTTGTAATTCCCTCGCGACCAAATAACGTCCCGCAAAATACTCCGCCTTTCTTTTGTCGACCGATTGAGCGATCGCGATAGGGCAGTACACGTTTGTTATATCAAACAGATTGTCGTCAAAGCTTTGTAGAGCAAACTGCGCGACATGGACTTCAATACCCTTAGCTTTGCAGATCCATTCTTTTTGAAAGTTAAATTCGGCCACAATAAATGGATGATCCGTTGGTAGTGGACGAAAGGTGTTGTTCATCATTAGCTTAACCATTTTGCAACAAGGTGAATAATCAATAATAAGCATCCATTATTCATGGTAAGGACTCTAACCCTCTAAAAAATAGGGGAAAAGGTCGTATGGCATATAGTTTAATCTAAATGAAAATCGTTTGCATTAGGGTTTTTGCAAGTGTATAAATGTTTGTCTGTTAATGATTTTATGAATATGTTCGTATTTCATTAATTTTTTAGTGAATGATGTGTTTTAAGGTTGAAGGTATGCTCGAAGCAAAGGGACTCGGTTTCAGTGTAGGGGATAAGCAATTGCTCAAGACATTCAATGTGTCGTTTGAGCAAGGAAAAATCTACGCTTTGGTTGGGCATAATGGCTCGGGGAAATCGACCTTATTAAAGTTGCTAGCGAAGCAACAGCACGCCACTTCAGGCGATATTTTCCTGAAAGATAAACCGGTCGCTAAATGGTCGGATAAGGACTTCGCACAACAAATTGCTTACTTACCTCAACATTTACCTGTAACCGACAGTTTATCCGGCAAAGACCTGGTGAGCTTTGGTCGCTACCCTTGGCACGGCTTATTGGGTCGACTTTCAAGTAAAGATAAGCAGTATGTTGAAGAGGCGATGCAACTTACCGACACAGCGCAATACGCTGATCGTTTGGTGGATACTTTATCGGGTGGTGAACGCCAACGTGTGTGGCTCGCGATGCTGTTGGCTCAACGCACCAAATACCTTTTGCTGGATGAGCCTTTAGCCGCGCTCGATATCGGCCATCAGATTGAAATGCTGACATTGATTAAGCGTCTGAGTAAAACATTAGAGATTGGCGTGATCATTGTGATACACGACATCAATATGGCTGCACGTTTCTGCGACCACATTATTGCCTTACATAGCGGTGAACTATTAGTCGAAGGTGAGGTTGATGAGGTGTTCAAAGAGTCAATATTGAAAGATATCTATGGTGTGCCTATGCACATTACTCAACACTCTGCGGGTTACCCAGTCGCGATGCCTGGTGATTTGGAGCCAGCATGATGCTTAAACAGTCTTTCCAATCAATATTACATCGCTCGCACGTCACTCGTAATCTTATTTCAAGAGTCGTCATATCGAGCGTACTGGTATTTTCTCCACTTGCGTTAGCCAATCAAGATACATCTGAGTTGAATGATGGCGATCGACCTCGATTAGTTTCCATCGATTGGACTCACACTGAAACGCTTTTGGCGTTGGGCGTTACACCTATTGCTGTCGCGCAAATACCCGATTACAACTCGTGGGTAAAGTCTCCTCAAATTCCCCCAACTGTTGCGGATGTTGGCTTACGAACGCAACCAAACCTTGAACGTATTCATGAGCTCAAACCCGACAAGATATTACTCTCTCCAATGTTTTCAACGTTGGAGACTCAACTTAGCAAAATTGCCCCTGTTACGACCATTGGTTTGTACCGAAGTGGTGATGTTGATTGGTCAGCGCTAGAAACGGTTACTCGAAAGCTAGCAGAAGTCTCTGAGAAACAACCTCAAGCTGAAGTTTTGATTCAGAAAGCGAACACTGAAATGGATCGTTTAGGATCTTTGCTACCCAACAGTGCTCCTGCAATGTTGATGGTGCAATTCATGGACACTAATCACGTTCGCGTCTTTGGGGATAACAGCCTATACAAAGCCTCAGTAAACAAGATTGGCCTTGAATCAGCATGGAAAGAGCAAACCAACGCTTGGGGTTACAGTTTGGTTGGTGTCGATCAGCTTATTGGCGTTAAAGGACAAATCGTGATTATTTCGCCAATGCCAGCAGGAACTAAAGAGAGCCTTAAAGCAAATCAGTTTTGGCAATACATTGTGAAAGAGTCGGGCTACCCCGCGTTACAAGTTCCAGCGGTGTGGAGCTTCGGTGCGATACCTTCTGCAACACGCTTTGCGCGCTTCATTGTCTCTGAATTGAACCAAGGAGACGTGCTATGAGAGTTCTCTCGTTAGGTGTTATGACTCTTTTATTGGTTTCTACACTGGTGTTAATAGGCCAACACCTATCTGTCCCTCAGTTCGGACTGAGCCGATTTTCTAGTTTGTGGAGCGCTGATTTCACTTCTCCAGACTCAGTGAAACTGCATTTAGCTTGGTGGCCGAGGTTATTCACTACATTGCTATCTGGCGCAGCGTTGGCAGTTGCGGGTGTCTTGATGCAACAGGTGCTCAGAAACCCTTTGGCTTCACCGTCTACGTTAGGTGTCGCGAGTGGTTCGAGCTTTGCACTTATGTTAGCGACGCTTTACGCCCCTTGGCTTTTAGAGTGGTCTTATTCGCTGGTGGCGTTTGTTGGTGGCGTAACTACCATTGGTTTGGTGTTTGCTTTGTCTTGGCGACGAGCTTTGTCTCCAACTGTGGTGATTGTATCTGGCTTAGTCGTGAACCTCTATTTTGGCGCTGTGAGTACTGTATTATTGATGGTGAACCAAGACAAACTGAATGGCTTAATGATTTGGGGCGCAGGTTCATTGGTTCAAACCGGATGGGAAGATGTTCAGTACTTGGCTCCGCGCTTAGCGATTGCGACTCTGATGGCGTTTCTGTTCGTAAAACCACTGAGTTTGCTCCAGTTATCAGAGCAGGGCGCTATGAGCTTAGGTGTTTCGTTACCGAAATTGAGAGTTGGTTGTTTAGGGTTAGCCGTATTGTTGACGGCTTGGGTTGTCAGTGCTGTGGGTGTAATTGGATTCGTTGGTTTAGCGGCCCCCGCATTAGCACGCTTGATGGGTGTGCACCGTTTAGTTCCTAAGTTATTGGTATCTATGGTGTTAGGCGGCTTGTTGTTAAGCCTTACCGATCTGCTGATTCAACAACTACCAGGCATCATGTCGATGTTTATACCGACAGGTGCTGCAACGGCTGCATTGGGTGCTCCATTGTTGTTGTGGTTGCTGCCCAAGTTGTCCATGAAAAGTCAGTCACAAACACAAACTGTATTAACGCGTCATAAGGAAGTAGCTTCTCGCTTAAACAAGCATTCAGTGGTATTGGCCGGCTTGTTTATTGTGCTGTCGCTGGTCGTGTTCAGTTTGTTCTCGGTACAAACTGAAGGTTGGAATTGGTTATTTCAAACTCAAGACTGGGCAATGCTCGAATGGCGTTTACCTCGATTAACAGCAGCGGCATTGGCGGGAGGCATGTTGGCAGTCGCTGGTACGATCGTTCAGCGTTTGAGTGGCAACCCAATGGCTAGTCCAGAAGTGATTGGTATCAGTTCTGGTACTGCATTAGGTTTGATCATCGCAATCTTTGCGGGCTTTGGAAGCAGCGTGGTTGGGCTTTATGTCGGTGGCTTTATTGGCGCGGTCTGCACTTTGGGCATCATTGTCGTGCTTAATCAAAAGTCGGGCTTCCAACCGGAAAGAGTATTACTAACAGGCGTTGCGATAACGGCACTGATGAACGCTGTGCAAAGTTTTGTATTGGCAGGTGGCGACCCAAGAAGTTATCAAGTTCTGGCTTGGTTGGCAGGTTCAACGTATTACGTCACCGAGGCAACACTCGTTCCGTTACTGGTATCTTCAGTTGTATTTATCTCGTTAGGTTTCCTCTGTGCGCGATGGTTGGATGTGTTGCCATTAGGGCAGGCGAGTGCGCAATCTCTCGGTATCAATGTATCAAGATCTCGAATTCTATTGTTGGTGCTGGTGGCATGTTTAACCGTGAGCGCAACACTGGTGGTGGGCCCGTTAAGCTTTATCGGTTTGATGGCTCCACACATGGCGAGATTATTTGGTTATAGCCGTGCTAAAGAGCATCTGATCTGTTCTTCGTTAATTGGTATGGCACTGATGTTGTTCTCGGATTGGCTTGGTAGACAGTGGCTTTACCCACAGGAGATCCCAGCAGGCTTGGTGGCTTCGATTATCGGTGGCATGTACTTGATGTGGGGCTTAAGAAGGTTATAGCTTAGTCGCTTGCAGTCGCTTGCAGTCGCTTGCAGTCGCTGTAGTTACTTGTAGCGACTACTGAACGCTTGTTAACGGGTGTCTGTTGAATGAACGGGTTGAGCTTCTAGAGGCCAAGACTAAATAACAAGATTATCGTACCTGGTTTATACGGAATCGTCTCTTTCTATATTGATAATGATAATCACAACAATAACTAGTTGGTCATTTCAACGAAGACGCTGAACGTATTCTAAAAATGGATAACGGCAATCTTATTGAGTTGAGTAAAGGGCGTTTAGCTCAAGCGCACCAAGCACTAGAAAGTGTTGTCGCGTGAGTTTTTAAGAGCCTAGTTAGGTTCAAGAACAAATGATTTAAAAGTAAAAATCATTTGTTCTTTTTTGCAATTGGTTCATAGCCGTATTGAAGGAGAAATATATGAATCGGCACTTTATGCGCACCCCAACAGCACTTGCGGTCGCTTTAGTTATATCGTCAGGATTGGTTCAGGCAAAAGAGGATGAAACCGTTGTTGTTATTGGACAGCAGCTTGAAGACAGCTCAATAGGTCCAGATTTTAGTTACGTTGGATTAAGTAGTCGCACGGCAACCAAAACAGACGTTGCGATAGGCGGGACACCACGTGCGATCTCTATTGTGACTCGTGAACAGATGGACGACCGAGCGTCAATCAGTATTGCAGATGCATTACAGTACACGCCGAGTATTCAAGCGAACTACTTCGGTGAAGACAATAAGCAAGATTGGTTTGTTATCCGTGGCTTTAAGCAAGCTAACAGTGGTTTGTATCAAGATGGTACGCGTTTGTATTCATCGGGTTTTTACAGCTGGCAAATCGACCCGTTTGGATTGGAGCGTGTAGAAATTCTGCGTGGTCCTGGCTCTGCGTTATACGGTCAAACCCCTCCGGGTGGTGTTATTAGCGTAATCAGTAAGCGTCCACAGTTTGATGGTGGCTCGGGTCAGTTTGCTATCGAATACGGTACTGATGATCGCAAGCAAATTAGTTTAGATGTGAACTCTGAAGTTAACGATAACATGGCGTTTCGCTTGCAAGCACTTGGTCGTAAAAATGGCAGCCGTGTCGATGGTGTAGAGGCTGAACGCATTTTTATCGCTCCTTCTCTGGCTTACAAATTTACAGACGATACTAAAATTACGGTGCTAACTAGTTACCAAAAGGATGACTCTGACCCATACCTACAATTCTTACCGATGGAAGGGACGCTAACGTCAAATCCAAATGGAAAAATCAGTGATAGCCGGGCATTGGGAAATACAGATTGGGAGACGTTTGAGCGTGAACAAATCTCGATAGGTTATGAATTTGAACATCACTTTAATGACCGTACCTACTTAATGCAAAACGTTCGTTACAGCCAAATGGACATAAACCTACGTCAAATGTATTACTCGCGGTATATTGGTGACACAGCTCTAGCACCTTACGATCCAACCCGTTCTTCTATTATCCGACAAGCATCGACGGAAGAGGGGACATCCGATGCGTTTAATATCGATAATCGTTTGATCCATAAATTTACAACGGGTTCGGTAGAACACACCTTGTTGACTGGTATTGATTACCAAAGCATCGATATTGATAGTAAAGATTACGCGGCTGATCCAATTATTGGTGACGGAAACCGTCTTCTACCTGTACCCGGTGTGGGAAATATTCCTAGCCCTATTTTTAACGTGTTCAATCCGTCATATAGCACAAATGTAGCTTTGTTGAATCCAACAACGTTTGCGCCACTTGATGAATCAGATCGTCAAACCACTAAAACGAAAAATAATCAATTAGGCGTCTATTTACAAGACCAAATGATGATTGCGGATAAGTGGGCAGTACAAATCGGTGTTCGTTACGACGATTCCCAAAACAAGACACATAACACGACTACTGGCGCCAAAACTAAGGTCGATAGCGAAGAGTGGACAACCAACTTCGGTGTTGCTTACCTGATGGATAGTGGTTTTACACCTTATGCGAGCTATGCTCAGTCGTTTAACCCCATTATTCAGCTTGACCAAAATGGTAATCCAGCGAAACCGGAACGTGGCGAGCAATATGAAGTGGGTTTGAAATATCAACCGCGTAGTTTTGACGGTTACTTCAACATTGCTGCGTTTGAAGTATCGAAAGAAAACTTAGTGCGTCAGGTTGCCGGTCAGCTAACGCAAATTGGTGAAGTTCGTAACCGGGGGCTTGAATTAGAAGCCGTTGCAAACGTGACTGAAGCATTGACTTTGATTGGTAACGTTTCATTCATCGATTCTGAAATAACGGAAGATGCTACAAGCAGCAATGTAGGAAATACGCCGTCACAAATTGCTGACCAACTGGCTTCTGCTTGGGCAAACTATCGTTTCCTAAATGGTCCATTAGATGGCTTAACGATTGGTGCGGGTGCTCGTTATGTTGGTGATTCTTACGCCGACAACACTGAGACGAACAAAGTGTCTTCTTACACATTGTTTGACGCAACATTGAGCTATCGTATTGAAGACTATAAGTTCCAAGTTGCAGCGAAAAACTTAGCAGACAAAGAGTACGTTGCGACGTGTGATTACTACTGTTTCTACGGTGATCGTCGTAACGTCATTGCAAGTGTAACGTACGACTGGTAAGACTGACTAATAAGCACTCAGCTTGTGGGCTGGGTGCTTTTATTAAGTTCATCATTTTTCTTCTTATTAACAATGCATAACTCTGTTAAATTTTCGTTGAAACTCATGCCTATATCGCCTTTAAATCAAACAACTCGCTGTTGATTAAAACGATCTCTACGATTTATTGCACCAGTTGTTGAGCACTAAGCCTATATTGACTAGAATGACGCACTTTTTTTATTTACGTACATACAGGTAATGAACATGAGCGATACTAATTCAAGACCAGCTTTACCAGATCATCTTGCAGGTAACCCACGCAGCCCACACCACGTAGCTGAGTGTTTCGAATACCCAATCGGCATTCGTCTAAATGGTAAAGAGCGTACTGATGTTGAAGAATACTGCATCAGCGAAGGTTGGGTTAAGATCCCTTCTCCTAAAGCGCTAGATCGTTTTGGTCAGCCAATGCTTATTACTCTTAAAGGCACAGTAGAAGCTTTCTACATCGAAGATTAATCACTTCGTGTAACTCGATAATGTCGAGTACAAAACGCTGTTATATAGAAGGGTCTAGAGAAATCTAGGTCCTTTTTGTTTGCGTATGATTCCTTAAGTCGACTTTACCATGCGATACCTGCACCAATCGAAAACTCGACGTCTTCACCTTCTGCTTTATCAAAACCTGCGGTTACAACAAAGCCACTGTCCATAATATAGGTTGCACCTAAGCCACCGACTTGTTTGGTTGAGCTATCAGAGAACTCGCGGCTATCTAAAGTGACGTCCGTGTGGGTACGCTTGATCCCGTAACCTGGGGTGATGTACAAGTTTTCGGTGATACCAATAGGGGCGTGAAACTGATATTCGTTGTCGCGTTGTTTGTATTCGTATGATTCTTCATCTTCGTTATAAGCCGAGCGAGTAAACTCGATGCCATAACCGATGCTTCCCGGACCACGATATTTGATGTAAGAAGCAGACCAATCTCTCCACCCTCGTTCAGCTGATAGGCCAAATGTTATCGCAGTTTCTTCTTGGTTTTGTTCATTGGCTTGTGCGTTAGACATAGTGAACAGCAAGACAGCGGCTAATGTCAGAAGGGGAAACTTTTTGATGGTCATTGGATCTCTCGCTTATGTATACAAAATATCGGCGAATTCAAAGTACTGAATGCCAGTAAATTAGTAACCTAGTCCGGATCTTCCTTGAGCTTTTTAGTTATGTATTCTTGGTTGATGCTTGATCGGCATCCTCTTGGATTTGAGGATGCCTTTTTGATATGGGATTGGTGATAAGTATTACTTCAAAGTACGTAGCTTATTAACCTGCATTTTTGCTCGCACTTTGGTGGCTTGTGCTTGCGACGGCAAGTTGTCTTTAACCTTGTTTTTAATGTCTGCGACAGGGATGAAGTTCCACTGACCGTCGTGATACTTAACCACAAATGTTTCACGGTTCATCTCTTCACGGAACACCCAAACACCATCGTCGAGTCGCTTAAAGTCACCAACTACATTGCCGTTAGTGTCTTTTACTGTCCAAAAGGTATGTTCAGTATCAAGATAAGACTTCTGCTCACCTGAGATCATCTTGTCACCAGAGCTAACCGTGACATAGTTGTCACGAATGATGATTTCACCAACACGCTTATCATCCACGTAGATGCTGTAGAGAGTATGCTCGTCGCTAACCTGCTCTCGAACGGCTGAGACATGGGCATCGCTGTCATCTCGGTTAAAGAAAGGAATGTCTCCCAATTCAGGGATATGAACAAAACCTAAATCAGCTTCATCAATTCTGTCGGCAATACTTTTTGGGTTGCCGTACGTTGGGTCTGCGTTGCCATAACCATTATCACCGTCAAAAGATGGGTCGCCGTTACCAAAAACTGGGTCAATGTTTTTGAAACCATAATCACCATCAAATTGAGGTTGTGCTGGTTCAGAACCACCGCTAGATGAGCAACCTGCTAAAACTGCAGTAAGAACAAGTGCGATAAGTGATTTGTTCATGATATTTCCTATCGTTATTTAATTTCGTAAAGGCAATGTGTGGCTAACCAATCCCACTAGTCGCTGGCCTAACGCACTTAACGCTGTAGGGCTGCTGCATTGCTTGAGGTTGTACGATACGTAAACATCGATGTTGGATAAATAAACTGAACAATAGATTTAACATCACGATTGGTTATGTGTTGTGACTTCGAAAGAATGCTGGTGGGTATGGATAGTGGGCGAAAACTGAGCGTGTAATCGTCTTGCAATGTGGATCTTGAGTGGCTTCAATAGTTCATTAACTGGACAACGTCATACTAATAAACAACAGAGGCAGGTATATCCTGCTTCTGTTTTATTTGGTATCTATTGACAAACATTCCCACCAATATTCTTCTTTCTCAGCCCACATTTTGATATTCACTCGGTTTACAGCAATAACCTGACTTGATAGGTTACTCCCAATGCAGCCAGATGCTTAATCTATAAGTATTTATCGGCTCAACCTAATATTGAATTTGGAAAGATCATGGAAGAAAGAAGCAAAGCTTATCTTGATCACTACCTCAACACATTGCCAGCAGACATTGCCAAGCGATACACCTCCTTTAGTGCTGATTATTACTGCGCCGACGAGTACAACGCCAACCTCTGCGCGCAGTTGATTTTAAAAGGTGAAAAACAAGCGTCCTGCGGCCTTGAACACTGGTATACCCATGAAGGCGAGACGAGACCAGTAGTTGGTCACTTGCAAGTCGTTACCGATTGGGATGGCAAGCCTGTTTGCATTGTTGAGATCACGTCGGTGTCGTCGTGCAAATACAACGAAGTGAGTGCGGAGTTTGCTGCTGCAGAAGGCGAGGGTGACAAAACACTAGAATGGTGGAGAAAAGCACATTGGAACTTCTTCTCTCGTGAATGTGAAGAGCTCAATATAAACCCAAGTGAAGACATGATGTTGGTACTTGAGCGTTTCAAAGTGGTTCATCAATAGTGAAGTCCCAGCGAGTGATGTGTTGATTCGTTAGGCATGGCACTTAGGCTGCTTTTGACTAACGCCAGAAGATTAACATTCACAAGGAGAGTGATGTGAAAATAGCGATATTGGATGACTACCAGAACGTCGTTAAAGACCTCGATTGCTTCAACAAACTCGAACAACACGATGTCACGGTATTTACCCAGACTTATTCAGAGCAAGAGCTCGCCATTAAGTTAGTCTCGTTTGAAGCCATTGTGCTCATTCGTGAAAGAACCGAGATCACCGAATCTTTGTTATCGCAGCTCCCAAACCTCAAGCTGATTAGCCAGACGGGCAAAGTAAGTAACCATATCGACCCGCAAATGTGCGAACGATTTGGTGTTACCGTGTTAGAAGGCCGAGGCTCGCCAGTCGCACCCTCTGAATTATGCTGGGCGTTGATTATGGCTGCATCGCGCCACATTCCTACTTACGCGTCAAACCTTAAGCAAAACCAGTGGCAAGATTCAGGCTCGTTAGGGCTGGGTCGAACATTAAAGGGCCTAAAGCTAGGCATTTGGGGCTATGGAAAGATAGGACGTTGCATCGCGCAATATGCCCAAGCATTTGGAATGGACGTGATGGTGTGGGGAAGCCAAACCTCAAGAGAGCAAGCGCTGGAAGACGGTTTTGAAGCAGCAGAAAACAAACACGCGTTTTTCAGTGACGTAGATGTACTCTCGTTGCACCTACGCTTGAATGACGCCACTAGAGGTTGCGTAACTGCTGAGGATTTGACCTTAATGAAGCCAGACTCACTGTTCGTGAACATCAGTCGTTCAGAGTTGGTTGAGCAAGGCGCTTTATACCGAGAGTTGAGTCTGGCACCAAGCAAACGAGCGGCGATTGATGTTTTTGAAGTAGAGCCCGCTACACTAGAGACTGAACCTCTTTTAGCCTTACCAAACGTCACTGCGACACCGCATTTAGGCTATGTTGAACAAAATAGCTACGAACTCTACTTTGATATCGCCTTCGACAACATTCTGTCCTGTCAAAGGGATGGCATATAGCGATAGAATCTACCCAAAGCAATAAAAAGGTAGAGAAGTATGAGCTTAACAATCAGAGAAGTCGCGGTAGAAGATGCACAAGGCATTATTGATGTATTGAATCCAATCATTATCGAAGCGCGTTATACGATCTTGGATCAGACTTTTACTGTTGATGAAGAAAAGGGATTCATTGAGTCGTTCCCAAAACGTGGTGTGTTTAGCGTTGCAGTCAACGAAACGACCAACCAGTTACTTGGTTTTCAGAATGTCGAACCATTTGCTACTTACACCAAGGCCTTTGACCATGTTGGTATTATTGGTACTTATGTTGATGCAAATAGCCGTGGGCAGGGCGTTGCAAAACAGTTGTTCGATTACACATTCAAATCAGCCAAAGCCAAAGGTTACGAAAAGCTGTTCGCCTATGTAAGAGCAGACAACGAGCGCGCGTTAGCGGTATACCTTAAGCAAGGTTTTGAAATCGTCGGAACGGCTAAAAAACACGGTAAGATTAGCGAACAGTACTTTGACGAGATCCTTCTCGAGAAGTTTTTATAGGCTCGCTTAAACATTAGATAATTCATCGTATGCAGGAGGCAAGATGACAAAGCTAATCGAATTAACAGAAATAGTCTTATTCGACTGGGGCAATACGCTGATGGTCGATTTCCCAGACGCACAAGGGAAGATGTGTGACTGGGAAACCGTACAAGAAGTGAGTGGTGCTCGCGCATTACTTGCTGATCTATCGAAAACTCAACAAGTTTATGTTGCCACCAACGCTGGTGATTCCAGTAAAGACGACATCATTCGAGCCTTTGAGCGTGTTGGCCTTTCTCAATATATATTGGGTTACTTTTGTAAGGCGAGCATTGGCTTTTCTAAGTTCGATTCGGGCTTTTATCCTGCCATCATTTCCAAACTCGGTGTAGCACCACAAGATATCACCATGGTGGGTGACACCTTAGACAAAGACATTTACCCAGCACTTGAAGCGGGTTTGAAAGCGGTGTGGTTGAACACGGAGGGCGCTGATCTTAAGTCAGGGCATCCGAATGTCATGCAAGTTCAATCCCTAAGCGAACTGTTGGAGAAGTACCATGGATGATCACTCTGAGATCTGGCGTCAGTATTACCAAAAGGCACTAAGCAAACCTCATTTAAAGAGAACTGAGTACGCAATTAAACTGAATGAGTCAGGCTTAAATGTTGCGATTGATTGTGGTTGTGGAACAGGTAGTGACATCGCCTTTTTAGAACAGCAAGCGTATCAAGTGTATGGCTTCGACGTTAATCCTGATTCGATTGCACTATGTCGGGATCGTTTTGGTCGCAAATCTTTGGTCGAGATATCTGAAAGTGGATTTGAACACTATGATTACCCGAAATCTGGCGTAGTGATTGCCAATTCGAGTCTGTTTTTTGCTGAGCCAACCCGTTTTGTCGAGGTTTGGCACAATATTGAAAACTGTCTTGAAGTGGGAGGCGTGTTCGCGGGCGATTTCATGGGCGTCGATGACAGTTGGGCACATGGCTATCGAACCCCAACAACGCCGTTAACAAAAGCCAAAGTACTTAGCTTATTCAACGACTTTGAGATAGTACGATTCCATGAGCGAGACGAACAAGCACTCACGTCGCTGGGTAGGATGAAGCATTGGCACACTTATTCGGTTGTTGCGATTAAGCGCTGTTAAAATATCAGTATTTAAAACTCGTTTGGATGCATGTCTGTTTTGACGCCAACCTCTCATCTCTTTGCTGTTTAATCTTCTAAGCTAACTCTAGTTTCTACTATGAGGGCTAGGTTATGAGTATCGAACGTCATGGAATATCGGTTGGCATTGAACGTCTTAGCGGTGAAACCATTGTTGTGTTTAAAGCGAAAGGCAAACTCACACACGATGACTATCAAGCGATGATGCCAATTCTAAATACCACGCTAGAAGAACTCGATTCATCTGAACTCAAGATGCTGGTCGACATCTCCACCTTAACGGGTTGGGAGTTGCGTGCTGCTTGGGATGATTTCAAACTGGGATTAGAGCTCAATTCGAAGATAGACAAAATCGCGATTTATGGTGATAAAAGCTGGCAAGAATTCGCTTCAAAAGTAGGGAGCTGGTTTGTGTCTGGTGAGATTAAGTCATTCGAAGACCATGACTCAGCGCTTAAGTGGCTAGTCGATTAGCGGTTTGATTATTACGAGTGATTAACGTGATGGTTGAGATGTTGTGGTTAACCGTCACGGTTCTATAGCTTATGATTGGCTATTTTAGTCGTAACGATACAAATATATTGTTTCAAAGCAACAGTTTACGTTTGTACTATGCGTTCTTTTTTTGAATAAATTAATATGAATAAAGTTGTTGTAGCTCTTATTGCTTTAGTTGCGTTGAATGCTTGTGTAACGCGAAAAATTCCTGTTATGAAAGAAGCCATGTCTGTCGGTCAGATATCTGAAATTGCTGTACATAACTTAAATTGTACAATGATCGATACTTATACACTTGAAGATTCCCATCCAAATAACGTGATTCCGGCTCTCAAAAACCAAGCATATATGTCCGGCGGAAATCGTTATCGAATAGCGGATGTGCTTGATACTCGCCGTGGACGACCAAGCAGTGTAGTTGCAGAATTTTATCTTTGTCCGACGACTTCATATCAAGTGAAGCCATCGGGAGTAGTTCAATTATTGCCAGGTGCTCATGAAGTTAAGCCTATTGCTTTTGCTGAGATTGAAAACACAGCTTGTAACGTTATTGGCAGCCACGTAGTGCAAGAAACTAATCCTAAGTCAGTGTACACAGAGCTAGCCAATGAAGTATTTATGCGAGGTGGAAATCGCTACCATATTACGAATATTATAGCGACAGACGGGTCAAATCCGACTTCAATTTCCGCTGATGTTTACCGATGTAAGCATCGTTCAGTTGCTTTTAACTAAGTTAGCGTTAAGCGACTAGTTGTGCCGTTTGGAATTCCACTTATAGCAACTTCAATCGGCATTTTTGTTTTCTTTGCTACTTGTTCACATTCGTTATTGTTTAACGGTTTAAAGTTCGTTAGTGTTCGGAAATAACAAATTGTTTAAATAACAAGGTCTAAGAACATGAATAAGGTAATTGATAAGCTGGCTTGGATATTCATCAAAGACGGCAAGTTGTTGATGGTGAGATCAAAAGGCAAAGAACTGTTCTACCTACCGGGTGGTAAGCGTGAAGCTGGCGAAAGTGACGAACAAGCACTGGTTCGCGAAATCAAAGAAGAGATCTCAGTTGATTTAGTGCCTGATTCCATCAAATACGTTGAGACGTTTACAGGCCAAGCTGATGGAAAAGCGGAAGGCGTATCGGTGCAATTGACTTGTTATCTTGCTGATTATACGGGCGAACTGTCTCCAGATGCCGAAATTGAAGAGCTTAAGTTTGTGGATGGCAACGACAAAGCGGTATGTTCATTGGCGGCGCTGGTTGCGCTTGATTGGTTAGAAGCGAACCAGTATTTGGCTTAAGGTTTTAGCTGATATTAGCTCATGCTGAAGATTGAACTTCAAAAGATCATCGCTTACGAATAGCTTGAAGGGCGGCTGTCTTTCATCAACAGGTCGAGTTTCCTTTGAGCTTTCTTCGTGTCTTGTAAATCTACCACCTCAATCATTTCACACTCATCTCGTACCATCTCATTAATCAGGCTTGGATAGTGTCTGCAATCTTCTGGTCGGTCTAAGTAGATGCTGCATGTGTACTTGGCTTGAGCCTTGGTGTCTTTCGTCGGAACCAGCTCTAGAAAAGGGCAGCGAGTTAAACGTTCGCCAGATTCAGGGTCAAACCATATCTCGCTTCCTCGAACATATTCAAAGATATCTGGGTTGAACAGCTCCCACAAATCGATCTCTTCTTGCGTTGCGGCAAGGTCACCATCTCCGTATTTGATACAGCATTTCCCGCATTGATTACAATTTTTCATTAGTGACTTCATTGGTTGGTGAGCTTTTATCATTTTACCACTGATAGGCGTGGCACGTTGACTTTGTTGTTCATGATTAAACTGTTTCGGAAAGGGAGCCTAAAATAGAAGTACTTAATATTACTTTAACTACCTAACACCACTCCAAACAAGGCTGTAAACAGTGATACAATTTGCGCCTAGCAAGTTATTAAAACAAGGCATAAAAATGAGAACCGTATACACCACCGAAGGCGACATCAACGCAAAGAAACAGAAAGACGCTTACCCAAAATTGGCGCTATGTGATAACTGCGTTCGAGACTATGTGGTGATTGCTCAAGGCGAACGTACTTATAAGCCATGCGCAAAATGTGGTGCCGACGATTAATGCGCCTTGATAAATATCTATGTAAAAGCACTGACCTAACCAAGCCTGAAGCGATTGAACGCATCCATAATGGCGAGGTGAACGTAAACAGCGAGACGGTCACCGATGAATCGACTCAGGTTCATGAAAGCAATACCATCTTGTTAAATGGCACGCCGCTTAAGTTGCGAGAATTTCGATACCTCCTAATGCACAAGCCTGCGGGTACTATCTGCTCTAATGTCGATGAAGTTTATCCTTCACTGTTCAACTACATCGAGATAGAAAAAGCATCAGAACTGCACATCGCAGGGCGCTTAGATGCAGACACTACTGGCTTAGTTTTGATTACCGATGATGGGCGATGGTCATTCAATATCACGCTGCCCACCAAGTCATGTAAGAAGGTATATCGCGTGACATTGTCACGAGATATCAAAGACGATGTCGCTGATAAGTTCAAAGCGGGCATTCAATTACAGGGCGAACAAAAACCGACGCGTCCGGCAGAGCTCGAAGTGATTACCAGTAAAGAAGTGCTGTTGACCATTACAGAAGGTAAGTTTCATCAAGTAAAACGAATGTTTGCCGTAGTAGGTAACCGAGTTGTTGGCCTTCACCGTGAACAGATTGGCGATGTACGTTTAGATGTTGAAGCAGGCCAGTGGCGTTATCTAACTAAAGACGAAGTTGACTCATTTCAGCAAGACTCTGAACAAGAGCTCTGAATAAACGCCGTAACCACTTAAAGCGTTAAGCGTGTCAGGGCCAGAATATCAACACTATAAGGATGTAGGATGGAAAATCTCAAAGTCTCAGAAATTAAGTCTTTCGTGCCCGCGAAAGACTTCGATTTATCTAAGCGTTTTTACCAGTCAATCGGCTTCGAAGTGATGTCTGAATTTCACGATATCGCCTATCTACGACACGGAAGTTGCGCCTTCCTTTTGCAAAACTTTTATGAACCTGCGCACTGTCACAATTACATGATGCACTTGCTGGTTGAAGACGTAAAAAGTTGGTATCAACACATCCAGAACTCTAATGTAGTGTCGGAATTTGAAGTTACCGTTTCCGAGGTTGTTGAACAGCCTTGGGGAATGCTTGAGTTTTGTATCACCGACCCAAGTGGTGTGTTGTGGCGTGTGGCTGAAAACATCAGGTCGCGCTGATTCATCCAACTTGCATTGATAGTATGTCTAGGTTCACGGTGCTTTTCTGTCCTATTTGCTAGAGTGACAATTCAATGAGCATGGAGGTTTTATAATGGGAACTGTAATCGGTTTGGTGATTTTAGTTGCTATAGATTGGTATCTTGTTCGTAAAACAGGGCTTCATATTCATAAATGGATCTCTAAAAAGTATGCCGCGTATCTGTCGGAGAAGGGAAATCAAAAATAGCCTTTCTTATTAAGTCATCGGTATAAAAAGCGTTATCTGCTATTCATTTTACACACATTGCAAAGATTGGAGGATTTATGAAAGGTAAAGGAAAGTGCCTATGTGGCTCGGTTAAGTTGGAAGTAGAGTACGCCAGTAATGAATTGGGGGCTTGTCATTGTAGTATGTGTAGAAATTGGTCTGGCGGTCCGATGTTAGCCATTGATTGCGCTGATTCTGTCAAAATATCAGGTGAATCAAATGTAGTGAGATATAAGTCATCCGATTGGGCTGAGAGAGGGTTCTGCGGTAAATGTGGTACTCACTTGTTTTACTTTCTGGTGCCAAATAATCAGTATCACCTTCCTGTCGGTTTATTGATGTCTGGGGATGACTACAAGTTAACTCATCAGATATTCATCGATGAAAAGCCCGAATACTACGAATTTAAAAATGAAACACAAAATATGACTGGTGCAGAAGTATTTGCCCACTTTGAAAGTGGAGAGTAGCACTTAGTTTTTGTTGGCTTAAGACTAATTCCCAACACTCGGTATTTTCAGTTGCGTCGAGTTTTGTGTTTGCAGTGTAATGGTTTCGGTTAGGTGTTGCTCACGCTTAACGTCCCAGCATCAACCCCCAATTTGAAGTGACTCGAAACTCGATTGTGTGAACTGCTAATAGTTGAATGGTTACTCTAAAGTACACTGAGTTTTCTAACGGCTCTTAGGGGGGCAGAAATGACAGATATGGCAATATCAAGCTACCTTGGCTGGTTGTTACTTCTTATAGGTTGTTATCCTTTCTGCCTTGTTGGTGTCAGTATGTTTTTCTATGATGCAGAGCGTAAACAAGCATTAAGGTGGTTGAACGGCGTTAGTTTTCTATTGGCTGTATTCCTTCTTTATATGCATATGCAAACAGAAGTTATCTATGGTCGGGAACTGCTCGAAGCCTGGTATCGTGATAACCCAGGAGATAGCCCTCAATAGAAAGCACATAACAAGCGCTTATTATCTATATCAGCATGATGCTAAACGATTGGCATTTCCAGTTCGAATCAACTTTAGTGTTTTCGGTACAATGGTTGAGGTTAGGTGGTTGCTATGTCAGCCACTTAAAGCGGCGATAACTCGTCTATCCAATTATGCTTATCTGAGTGAACCATGTTCTCTTATAAGTATAGCTCACCATTTTTGGCATCAACTACGTACGGTTTTTGACTGGTAAAAAGAGTTACTTAATGTTGGTAATTACTTAGGTTACTATTTAGCAAAGTATTGATTTGGTATACAAAATTTTTGGACGAAGGTTATGAGAAAAATAATATTAAACATTGTCTTACTATCGGTGTTTGTTGCGTCTTTATTTCTAACAATTTCATCAGCAATAGACATTTCAAAAGAAGTGACAGTAAAGCTCCATGAGTTTGATTGGAGTGGTGTCTCCGGTGTAATGGACATGGTCATGGTTATTTTAACTTTCGTCTTACTGGTTGGACTGAAACAAGGTTCGAAATCTATTGAGGAATCGACCCGAAGTCGTAACGCCGAATTGTTGAATTGGGCGATGGAAGAGATGTCAGCATTAAAACCTGCGATTAGGTTGGTGACAGACGCTCACAAAAGAGAGCCTTATAGTCAGGTAACTAGTGACGTTAGTGTGGATTATGTATCGACATGGAGCAAAGAAGAACTACAAGCAGCTCAAGCTGTAAGTGTCGCGTTGCAGAGAATGGGGTACTTTGCTACTCATGATTTGGTATCAAAAAAGCATTTTCTGAATCTTTGGGGGCCTTTATATCTATCATGTTGGTATTCACTCGAAGGTTGGGTTAAACATAAGCGACTTCAACTTGATGAACCTTTTGATATCGCTGATGGTGCATACTCGAGACTGTACTTTGAAAAATACGCCATGTACTGTGAAGAAAAGTTACCGCCTTTGTTATTGAATAATACAAGAAAGCAGTTTGGCTTAGAGCCAATGGTTCAACCCAAAGCCCACATTAAGTTGGGCATAAAATTGAAAGCAAGGCTCACAGAAAAGGTTGATATCTAACTATTCACATCACAATACTTTTTGGAATCAAAGGGGCTTGTTAACGCGATCAACACATAAATGCCAAGAGTGTATTGGCTGATCGCATATTGAAGAATGTTTCTTCAAAGGGAGATGCATGTCATTGGTTATGTGTAATGGAGAGAATAAGGGAATAACGAAAGTACTAATTGCGGGGGCTAGTGGATACATTGGTCGTCACGTTACATCGCTATTCACAAAAAGTGGCTTTGAAGTTTTTACATACGGTAGAGACAAAGTCGTCACTCCTCCTTTAGTTGGGTTAATAAAAGATAGAGCTGACTATGAAGGCTTCTTTGACGTGGTTGTGAATTGTGCGCGTCCACATTGGTCACAATTCTCCGCACATGAAATTGCCGATGTGGAGCAGGAATTGCTCTCTGAGTTAGACCTACTTGCTGCTAAAGGCGCAACAAAGATACATACATCAGGTGTTTGGCTATTTGGCAACGCCTCTAGCGCTGATTTGAGACAGTTTAGACTGAAACCCTTAGACGCCGTTAGATTAGACGTAGAAACGATACATAGCGCTATTAGAAACAGGTGGCACGTCGTTTACTGTCCTAGTTTGGTTTATGGCGGTGAGGATTGTCAGCTAAAACGAATTGTAGAATCTTTCGCTAGCCAAACGATTCAAGTAGGTGTGCCGTCTATCGGCTATAACCAATATGTTCATGTCTACGACATTGCGAAGTTCTATCTACTTTTGGCGCAAGGCCGAACCTTAGAAAAGCAGCATTTTATTGCTGAGACGCAAGGCTATAGTCCTGCAGAGTTCGCTCGACTCTTACTAGCTGCAAAAGCTGTAACAAAAGTAAGAAAGATCCGTTGGGAAGAGTTTGAGGTAGAAAACGGTTCGTTAGCTGTAGAAGTCGAGAAGATGAACCTTACACTTCCAATTAGTTATTCGTTTGAGGCTACTGAGTCAATTAGCGAATATATTGGAAATTACATATAGTTGAGTGCTTATTTCTGATTCCCAACCCTCGGTACTTTTAGTTGAGTTTAGTCTCTCCGGCGTCTGTACTTAAGTTAATCGGTAGCGTCACAATAATTTCCTTTCGCAACAGATGTGAAGCTACCGAGTCGCAGGAATAGATCTTTTTGTAGAGCTGAGTCCGAGGTCAACGTTATCTTTGAGTTAGCTCTATATCATTGAATGACAAGCGTGCGTCACACCTTTGTTTGGCGTGAGGATTAGTTCAAACATGGAGTGAAAATATGAAGTCAGACTTTTCAAAACTTGCGACAACCGATTACGGAAACATACTAAGTAACGACCACTTTATTAATTTTAGTATTGGTCCTCTTTGGCAGGGAATGCCACGAATTTGTGGAGAAGCGTTTACTGTCCAGTTAACGTCTGGTGATAATTTAATGCTTCATTCAGCCATATACGAAGCACCAGAAGGTTCCATCATTGTAGTGGATGGAGTTGATAGCGAATATGCCGTAGCCGGCGGTAATGTATGCGCAGTCGCGAAGAGTCGAGGTATTAAAGGCTTTATTATTGATGGTGTCATTCGAGATTTGACTGAAATTTCAGATATAAAGTTTCCAGTTTTTGCGAAAGGTGTTCATCCAGTTCCGGGAAAGAAAGAGGTCTATTCTGAATTGGGCGCTCCAATCACTTGCGGGGGAGCAAAGGTCTCTACGGGAGATATCATTGTTGCTGATGCAGAAGGTATTGTCGTTATTCCTAAATCCAGAAAAGACGAAGTGTTTTTAATAGCTTCACAGAAAGCAAGTAAAGAGGCGTCATTAACACTCGCTGAGTGGGAAATAAACCATAGGGCCAAAATAGCCCAAGCAATAACGTCTGCGAAACAAAAATCTTAATTGGTGCAGCAAGTTGATTTGTAACGCGTGGCATTTTGCATCAATTAACAGGTGTTAGGCGACAACGAATAAATTCATCCATGGAGAAGAGAGTGATCGTAAGGACTGCGACGAAAGAAGACTCAAGTGTCTTGTTAGAGTTTATTGAACAAAAAGCTGACTTTGACCGGAGTATGAAAGGGTTTAGTGGTGAAATCTCGACAACTATAGAGAAAATCGAACGTACACTATTTGGTGATTACGCATTTGCCCATGCATTAATATTGGAACGGAATTGTGAGCCTTTTGGCTTCGCACTGTATCACTATCGATATTCATCCTTCAGTGGAGAGCCATCAATCTGGCTTGACGACCTATTGGTTACAGGAAATCAAAGATCAAAAGGGTATGGCCGTGAACTTATGTTGGCTTTAAAGTCACAAGCGGAGTCATCATATGTCTCTCACATCTCATGGACGGCAAGTCCACATAATAAGAAAGCGCATGATTTCTACAAAAGGTTGGGTGCAGAGGTTGAGCGAATGGATGATCAAAGACCTTATTTCCGTTGGGCAATGTGCGATTCGTGAACAGATAAAAAGAGAGCGATGAATAAACAAAAACTAAAGAACCTCATTCAACAAGTTCCTGAGTTAATCGAAACAGCCAACGTATGTCGTGAGGTGGGCTTGCCAAACTTCTATATTGCAGGCGGTGCTATCACTCAAATCATCTGGAATGATATCGAAAACAAACCGCTTCTAGACCAAGTTAAAGACTTCGATGTTGTCTATTTCAATAATGCTTCAGCCCTCACTGAGGACGAATTCAAAAACCGCATTCGTTCGCGGTTAAGTCATCATGTCGACGTGGATGTAAAGAACCAAGCGACCATCCATGAGCATTACGCTAAGAAGTTCGGTTGCTTGATTCAACCATACGATCGTGTTGAACAAGGTATCGAGTCTTGGCTTTCTGCGTTTGCTATCGGGTTTACTCTGGATGATTCAGGAGATATCAAGTTGTTTGCACCATACGGTGTAGAGGACGCGTTTGATATGCTGATTAAACCGAATAAGCGAGCAATGACAGAAGCGAACTACAACAAAATGACGGCTGGTTATAAGGCCCGATGGCAGCAAGTAAAAGTGTTCCTTTGGGATTGATCGATAGAGCTTTACGAGATGATTCTCAACATTTGGTATTTAACTCGGCTTGGCGTTAGGGGCAAGTTTGAACGCAATCTCAGAATTGTTAGTCACTTAGCTGTACGTTTGTCACTTGGTAAGAATTAAGGAGTTTTAAGTGAGTCATGAAGTAAGAGTAGGTGTCGCTGCGGTTATTCTACGTGAAGGACGAGTACTACTTGGAGAGCGAATTGGTTCTCATGGGGCTCATACGTGGGCAACGCCGGGCGGACACCTTGAATGGGGTGAGAGCATTGAAGAGTGTGCCAAACGTGAAACACTTGAAGAGACAGGCCTAGTTGTTAGTGGATTTGAAAAGCTCACTTTTACCAATGATATTTTTGAGAAAGAGAACAAGCACTATATTACGCTGTTTGTTGTTGCTTCTGACGCTAGCGGCGAACCGCAGGTGACAGAACCTGATAAATGTAAGCAATGGAAATGGTTTAAGCTAGATGAGTTACCTGAGCCATTGTTTCTTCCTCTGACGAATCTGTTGAGCGATCCGGTCATCCTTGGGAAGCTAGCTTAGTAAAACAGATTCTCCTCATATCTTTAATTGAATGACTAAAGGATCAATGATGACATTCCGAGTAGTTCCTGAGCTTTATTGTTTCGATATTAATGTGAGCCAATCCTTCTTTGTCGATGTGTTGGGATTTGAAGTGAAATACGAGCGCCCAGATGAAGAGTTTGTTTATCTAACGCTTGATGGTGTTGATGTGATGCTTGAAGGGATTGCGGGCAAAAGTCGAAAATGGCTTTCAGGTGACCTGGAATTTCCTTTAGGGCGTGGCGTTAACTTTCAATGGGATGTTATCGATATCGAACCACTTTATCAGAGAGTTAACGAAAGCGCCGCTGATTCTATTTACTTAGCGTTAGAGTCGAAGTCTTATCAATGTGGGGGTTCGATCGCGACTCAGAAGCAGTTCATCGTTCAAACTCCTGACGGTTATCTCTTTAGGTTCTGCCAAGATATTCGTTAACACATAAGTATTATTAGCTACTCATTTATTACGAGAAACACGGCTAACTAAGTACCCGTATAAACAAGGAGAGTAGAGTGGTCAACATTCGGGAAATGGCAATTTCAGACTACGACTCAGTGATCGCGTTGTGGTGCCAGACAGAAGGCATGAGTATTCGCGATGCCGATTCGAAAGAAAGCATTGCGAGCTATTTAGATCGTAACCCTGGTCTGAGTTTTGTGGCTGAAAGTAACAACGAGATCATTGCCGCTGTGTTAGTAGGAACGGATGGACGTCGTGGGTATTTACAACATTTAGCTGTCTCGGCCAACTTTAGAGGACAAAAGTTAGGTTGTAGGCTTGTCGCAGAGGCGGTCAATGCACTTGCAGGGTTAGGCATCCCGAAGACCCACTTGTTTGTCTATAACGACAACATCAACGCTCAACAGTTTTACGAAAAATTGGGCTGGTTTCCTCGAGATGAAGTTCGAATGTACTCGTTTAATAGCTCGGATAATAGTAACGTTTAGCCTTAAAGGTTAGTGTTGGCTGAGCGTTAATTTGTAACAGGTTCGCGCGCATCTTCCCAATATCAAAACAATCCTTGGAGTATTTAGAAATGTTGTTTTTTAGTCTGTCTAAACCATTGATTCAAGGCTCCGAGTTATGTTCTGAGCTGCTCAATTTCTTAACCGAGCATAAGAGTGATTTCGAAGAAAAGTTAATCCCAGACCTGTCATACATCGATGATATGGCACACGTGGTGGACGGTATTAAAATCAAAGACGTTCTACACATCAATGCGAATCAATACCGCCTTCAATATTCGTTTGATTGGGATCTGTTTCTAGGTTGTTCAGATAGGAACGAAACTGGTGTCGAGAATGGAAGCGTTCTATTCACACTTGAGGATGATAACGTTCTTAATATCAACTTCCCAAACTACGGTTCTCGAGACACTAGCGATGAACTTTAGTCGGTTTTTCGTGCGTGTTATACAGAAGGAACAACAATGATAACTATTGAAAGGCTTGAAGAATCCCATGTGGCGTTAGTTCAGGCCATCCAACTCGCCGACGAACAGGTCAAGTTCGCTGGCACAGCTGCAGAGTTTTTATTAGACGGCAGTGAAACGACGCACTTGCACGTGATTAAGTCTGATAACGAAGTTGTGGGTTTCTTTAAGCTGGATATCGCTTACGCAGAGCACTACGAATTCTGCCCTGAAGGAAGTATTGGCTTAAGAGCTTTTGTGCTTGATAGAAACCAGCAAGGTAAAGGTTTAGGAACGGGCACGGTCAAAGCTTTGTTTCCATATTTAAAAGCGAATTACTCAGCGTATCAGTCGATTTACTTAACTGTGAATTGCAAAAATCCGGCAGCATTCAACTGTTATAACAAAGGCGGCTTCGAAGATACCAATGAACAGTATTTAGGTGGCGCAGCAGGCCCGCAATTTATCATGCGCGGTCAAATCGCTTAGTTACATGAAACAGGTTAATTGTCGAACGACAAACGATCTAGGGAGGGATTATGTCAATTACATCAGGAATAGCTCTATTTGTTGCGATGTTACTATCTGCAGCCATACCGGGCCCCAGCGTTCTCGCAGTTCTGTCGAGGTCTCTAAGCTTTGGTTGGAAACAAGGCTTGTTAGTGGTGCTTGGCGTACTAATCGCGGATTACATTTTTATATTCTTAGCTTTGTCTGGTTTATCGGCTTTAGCTAGCGCAATGGGTGAATTTGCTACGGTAATTAAATATGTAGGCGTTGCCTATTTGTTTTGGTTGGCTTACACAACATGGACGTCAGATGTTAGTGAATCATCGAGTACATCTTCGGAGCAAGGAATGAAAGCTTCAAGCGTGATTATCGGGTTATTGATGACAGTTTCAAACCCAAAGGCGATTTTGTTTTACATGGGTTTCTTTCCCGCATTCATAGACCTAAAAACATTTACCACAACAGATGTGATGATGATTTTGGTGATTTCAACTGTAGCTGTAGGTGGAGTATTGAGTCTCTATGCTTGCACTGCCTCTAAAGCTCGTTTTGTATTTCAAGGGCGCTCAGCAAAGATGCTATTGAACAGGTTATCAGGTGGCTTTTTGGCGACTTGCGGTGCTTTGCTAGCAACTAAAACATGAGTACTCTTAGGACTGTTTTAACCATAACACCAAACTAAGTGTTAACACCTAGTGTCTTTGCCTGCTTCATGGCATCATTCCACGTAGCTAAAACCCCAACAAGGTATGTTATGAAACAGAATATTGTCCACATTGCACTCGTGGTAAAAGACTACGATGAAGCGCTTGATTTTTATGTAAACAAGCTTAAGTTTGATCTCATCGAAGACACGTATATACCAGAAGAAGATAAACGCTGGGTTGTTGTTGCTCCACCAAATTCAACCGGTGTGAGCCTGTTACTTGCTAGAGCTTCCAAGCCAGAGCAACACGATTTCATCGGTAACCAAGCTGGTGGACGCGTATTCCTATTCTTAAACACCGATGACTTCTGGCGTGATTACGAACGCATGACGTCTTTGGGCATTAACTTTGTCCGAGAGCCTAAAGAGCAAGGTTACGGTACCGTTGCTGTGTTTGAAGATCTTTACGGTAACTTGTGGGATCTGCTTCAGTTAAACCCTGAACACCCTATGGCTAACAGGTAGAAAAGCTTAGCCCACAACCTTAATTCTAGTCATACGGATTGGCAGGAGCGACATGGAAGTCACAAGGTATCAACCCAAGTATTTAACCGCCTTACAGGCGCTCTATCTAGAATCAAGACAGGACACCTTTCATTGGGCTGATGCCGACACTTTTAAGTTGTCCGATTTCGAATTAGATACAGAAGGTGAAGAAATATGGGTCGCCGTTTCTGGCAATAAGGTTTTAGGTTTTGCCTCTATTTGGGAACCTGAGAGTTTCATCCATCACCTCTATGTTTGCCCGAGAACGCTACGTTCTGGGGGAGGCTCTGCTTTACTCAATACCTGCAAACAACATTACACTGATCTGACTTTGAAGTGTCTGACTGCTAATGAAAACGCCATTGGCTTTTATCAGTCGCAAGGCTTTGTTATCTCATTCACAAAAGGAGAGGGATTAGAGCGTTATCATTTAATGACTTACCAAGTTTAGTAATAACAATCACAATCTCTGCAATTACAACAAGGGTCATCAAGTCGGGAGTTTAAACCGAGAATATGGAAATAAAACAGCTTTCAGCGACGGAGGTACTTCCGGTTAGGCATCAAGTGCTTTGGCCTGATAAACCGATGTCGTTTTGTATGGTGCCAGATGACGAACAAGCAACGCATTACGGCGCGTTTGTTGGTGAGCAGTTGGTTTGTGTCGCGTCTATCTATATCCAAGGCAATGAAGCGAGGCTGAGAAAGTTTGCCACGCTGCCTGAATTCCAAGGGCAGGGAATCGGTTCAAACGTGATTGATCATGCAATCTCTAACCTCAAAGAATTAAACATCCAATATTTTTGGTGCGATGCGCGCACAACGGCTTTAGGTTTTTATCAAAAGTTTGGTATGGCTGTCGAAGGCTCTGAATTTGAAAAATCGGGCGTTGCGTATTACAAAATGTCGGTTTGTTGGGAGTAACGACCCTTTGTCGCTCTTTTAACCCTCAGCTCGGATAAATCATCAACTTAAGTTAAGGAAGCTCATCGTGGAAGAAATCAAAGGCATTCTGCAATTCATGGTCGAAATTGAACAATTAAAGGATGTTCATCGACAGACAAAACCGGTTGGATTGGATCGATATGAAAACTCCGCTGAGCACAGTTGGCACGTCTGTTTGAGCGCTCTTATGTTGAAAGACTATGCCAATGAACAAATAGATATTACGCGAGTGATGAAGATGTTACTGATACATGACCTTGGGGAAATCGATGCAGGAGACACCATCATTTATGCCAGTGAGACCGAAGAAAATAAGCTCAAAGAGAGAAACTGCGTTGAGCGCTTGCTGAAATCATTGCCGAGCCATTCAAGAAACGAGTATTTGGAATTATGGCTCGAGTTTGAAGCGGGTGAGTCACCGGAAGCCAAGTTTGGTAAGGCGATCGATAGAGTGCCGCCTTTGCTTCATAACATCCATGGTGGGGGTCATAGCTGGAAAAAGCACAACATATCTAAAGATAAAGTACTGACCTTTAATGGCGAGCGTATTTCTAAAGGCAGTCGTGCTCTATGGAAAGAACTAGAAGTGCAGCTTGAAGGTGCTGCGGACAAAGGGCTATTAAAGTAAAAGTTAGCTATCTTGCCAAGTAATGGCAAACAAGTTTCACCTAACAACGTTTAAATTAAACCCGGGAATTCATAGTGTTACTTCAGAGTAGCAAGCCCATTGTTAAAGGAATAAGAACCACATGAAAACCACTGCTTTAGCTGTATTGTTACTTGGCGTTTCCGGTTGTGTATTTGCAACCGATAACAATATTGAAGCTATCGATTACCAAGTGTCGATCACTGTCGAGGATTCTGAATCAAAACTCAACTTCCCAACCTTTAAGTTCGACTCTTTCGGACAGGAAGTCTCATCTCAAACTGAAGAATGCATTTATTCGGGTGTTCTTTCTAAGCATGAAGCTAACGCTATTCTACTGGAAGCCAAAATGTCATGCGATTATGAAAATGGAGAGTCTAGCGGACAGATGCCTGTTTTTATTCTTGATAAAGAGGGTGGAGAAGCAAGTATCGAGCTCGGAGAAGATGAAGCAAACCTGTGGAAATACACGGTTCTAATTAAAGCGCTTAACTAAATTTCAAACGATACACGGTTACTCTTTTTGTTCTGCGCAATGCCAATAAAAGTAGATACATGGCACATGGTATTATCTCGTGTCTCATTTCTTTCTAATAAAACTCTAAAGGACAACAATGAGTTCGAGAACCGAGTGATAAGTTGTTAGTATTCATCAACTTTATAAATGCTAGATGGCTTATATAAATGCTTGATAATAAATATATTAAACACCCTTATCACTGTGAGCAGTGCAACGCACTTACCCCGCACCTTGCTGTTAACGCTTCCGATGCTCAATCTAAAGCGGAAGCTGAATCTGAAAAGAAACAATGGAAACTAGGCGTGTTGATGGAGTACCTGATGACGTTATTGTTTAAAGGTGACCATAATGTTCCCGGTTTTTATGTCGACAGTGATTACGAATACCAGTGTGAAAAGTGTGGGACTAAGTCGTGGCACTGATCATGTGTTTAGCTTTTGAAACAATTCCTATCTCAACTGATGATAATAAGACGCATTAGAAAAGTGATCCTCTCTGCAAATTGAGGATGGAAACGTGTCTATACTGACATGGGTTACGTCGCTGATTTTAGAAGTGGCGCTACGAATGTAAGTTTGATTAGGTTAAATCTCAGAGGTGACGATGAAAAAATTACTACCACTATGCGCCATTTTACTCTCGGCATCATTTTCAGCTACGGCTTCTGATGGTTTGATTAAATATCAAAGTAATTACTCAGTGAAAGAGACCGCTGACCGCTTTGAAGAAATCGCCAAAAGCAAAGGATTGACCTTGTTTGCGAGAATCGACCATCAGAAAAACGCGAGTAAGGTCGATCTTGAATTGAGACCAACCGAAGTAATCATCTTTGGTAACCCGAAAGTAGGGACACCATTAATGCAATGTGCTCAAGAAGTCGCGATAGATTTACCGCAGAAGGTGTTAGTCACGGAAGATTCCAATAAGAAAGTATGGTTGTCTTACAACGATCCTAATTACTTGGTAGAGCGTCACGCGATCAATGGCTGTGACAAAGTGATTCAAAAAATATCGGGTGTACTAAGTAAGTTGTCAGAAGCGACAGTGGCTAAAGCGAAATAACCCAATAGTTCACCAGCATGTTGGTTGATTTATCATGGTTGAGCAAAAGCTATTTTTCTCTAAAAGCTAATGTTCTCTAAAAGCTAATATATTTCCAAAAGAGCAACTCTGGACATAAAAAAAACGGGCAGATCGTAGTGATCTGCCCGTTTTAATCAATCATCTTAATCACACTATGAGTAGCATGAATCAGAAGTGCTTATGCGCAACACTTCTTGTATTTCTTACCGCTGCCGCAAGAACATGGGTCGTTACGGTTAGGGGTCTTTTCAAACGTCATTGTTTTTGGCTTGTTTAGCAACGTGTCGAACTCAAGCGTGTTTTCTTCATTCTCTGCATCCACAGATACAGTCACGAAGATTGAATGTTCAGCAGCGATTGCTTCTACTTCAGTTTTGCGAGCGTCAGTTTGAACCGTTACGTTGACTGGTGACTCTTCAGTACCCACTTTAACATCGCGGTTTACGTTGTAGCCTGCAAGAACGTGATTTTGTCTTGTTTCAATACGGCCTTTGAAAAATAGTTTCGACATTGGGTACTCGTTAAAATTTTGGATGACGCTATTCCAATGCTGGATAGCGTTATAGAGCGGGGGATTATACTGATATATTGCAATTGATAAAGCGGTTATGTGAGCAAAGCTTGTTTAGTTATTCTCGTATAACGATTCTACGCACCGCAACCTCTCAATTTTTTGCTTGTTCCGGGTTATATTTCAAATTAGAAACAATAAAATTTTCCTCAATAGGGGGTAGAGTGATAAATTCAAATGGCCAATTTAAACAAAGAGATAGTGTATGAAATTAGATGCCATACTGTGGGATTATGATGGAACCTTAGTCAATTCAGTTCCAAAAAATATCGCAATAACCAAAGACATTATCTCTGTGGTCGCACCACATTTGTCAGGTGATAATTTACCCAGATATTTGTTGAGTGAAGCGCTCTATCACGAAGCCAACCACGGTGCTAAAAACTGGCAAGCCTTGTATGTTGACTATTATGGGATGTCTCATGATGAAATGTTGATCGCTGGTGGTATGTGGGCAGAGCATCAAGAGCAAAATCAAACTCCCGTAGCCTTGTTTGAGGGAATGGAAACCGTGATCAGTCAGTTCGCGCACCTTCCTCATGGGATTTGCTCGCAAAACTCTCAATTGAATATTCGAACTGTACTCGATAGCTACGGTATCGGTGAGGTGTTTAAGTCAGTTGTTGGCTATGACGATGTATCGAATGGTAATCAAAAACCGCATCCGTTTGGCGGCATGAAGTGTGTTGAGAACATATTTGGTGAAGCTCACTCTAAAGAACTGTGTTTGATGTATATCGGTGACCATGAAGCGGATACACAGTTTGCTCGCAATATTGAAGTAGCACTGGGTAAGAACGCAAAAGTGATTGCCGTAGCCGCAGGTTATAGCCGATCTGAGCCTGAAAATTGGCAAACCAAGCCGGACTACATTGCTAACAGTGTTGATGATCTTTTAACGATCATCGGCAAGTACGCATAGAAAACTAAGTACGTATAGAAAGCTAACGTACACATAACGAAGCAGACGTTTAAAAATCACCACACGTAAATGACTTTAAGGAAGAATAATGACACCAAAACAAGTGGTATTAGGATTTTGGGATGCAATGCGCAGTAATGATTTTGCAAAGGCGAGTGAATGGCTAGCCACAGATTTTGAAGGCTATTGGCCGCAGTCGTCTGAATTGACGGTAGGGCGCGACAACTTCACGGCAGTCAATGCTGAATACCCAGCCAATGGTGTTTGGGAATTCACTCTCAATTCGATTGTTTGTGAGGGTGACACGGTAGTCACGGATGTGTCAGTAACTGATAGTGTATTAAACGATCGTGTGATTACCTTTCACACAGTGGTTGATGGCTTAATTCAAAAGCAAACTGAGTTTTGGCCAGACCCATTCGAAGCGCCGGCTTGGCGATCGCAGTGGGTTCAGGTTGTATCGAAAAATTAGTTTGTATCGATACGATCAGTTTGTAACGAAAACCCAGGTCGTATCGAATAATCAGGTTATATCGAACGATCAGGTTTCATCGAAAAATCAGGTTATAACAAACAAGTGGCATTAGGAGGTTTCATTGAGCAAGGTAGTGATTGTAACGGGCGGAAGCCGAGGTATTGGCGCAGCGACGTCTAAATTATTGGCCAGTAAAGGTTATGCCGTATGCGTTAACTTCATACACAATGAGTCGCGAGCGGAAGAGCTAGTTAATGATATTCGTGAACAAGGTGGAACCGCTATTAGTGTTCGAGCGGACGTGTCTGTTGAATCGGACGTGAAATCCTTATTCGAGATTGCTCGTAACAAGCTAGGTCCGGTGACTCACTTGGTCAATAATGCCGGGATTTTGTTTACTCAGTCACCTTTGGTTGACATCGAATTGGATCGCTTTGAAAAGGTGATGAAATCGAACGTATCAAGCTGCTTCCTTTGCAGTAAAGCCTTTATCAAACAAGCTGACGGTGCGGGTTCGATTGTGAATGTATCGTCTGCGGCTTCGCGAACGGGCGCACCGTTTGAGTACGTGGATTACGCAGCATCGAAAGGTGCGATGGATTCACTCACTAAAGGCTTATCGCTTGAATTGGCTTCACGTAATATCCGAGTGAATGGCGTAAGGCCAGGTTGTATTTATACTGAGATGCACGCAGATGGCGGAGAGCCTGATCGCGTAGACAGACTCGCTTCGCAGCTACCGTTACAACGAGGTGGCACGCCAGAAGAAGTCGCTAACTCTATCGCATGGTTATTATCGGACGAGGCTTCGTATGTCACCGGCTCGTTTATTGATATTGCAGGCGGTCGGTAGGGCACGTTGGCCTTTGCACTAAGATAAACAAGTTAATACCATCAACACGCAACACAAGTACCTAACTAAAAGAACGAAACTAAGAGTACAAACATGAAAAACTATTTTGAAAGTCCGTTTGTCGGAAAGTCACTGAAAGAACAAGTGACCAACCCAAACATCATCGTGGGTGAGCACAGCTATTACTCGGGTTACTACCATAACCACAGCTTTGATGACTGTGCGCGTTACCTATTACCGGATAGAACAGACATCGACAAGTTGATCATCGGCAGTTATTGCTCGATTGGTTCAGGTGCCGTATTTATGATGGCGGGAAACCAAGGCCACCAAAATCAGTGGGTCAGCACTTTCCCGTTTTTCTATCAAGACGACGAGAAGTTTGAAGGTGCGATCGACGGCTTTGAACGCTCTGGCGATACTGTGATTGGTAATGATGTGTGGATCGGTACAGAAGCGATGATCATGAGTGGTGTTAAGGTTGGTGACGGGGCGATTATCGCGAGTAGAGCGGTTGTGACCAAAGATGTAGCGCCATACTCGATTGTCGGTTCAAACCCTGCACGTCATATCCGTTATCGATTCGATGACACTGAGATTGCTCAGTTGTTAGAAATGAAATGGTGGGAGTGGAGCGAAGAACAGATCAAAGGCGCGATGTCGTTGATGTGCTCTTCAGATATCAACGGGCTTTATCATTATTGGAAAGCGATCAAGTAATCGCAGTCCCCGATATAGCCACGCGTGACAATGTAGCCCCTCATGGTGTTTATACAAGAATGCTCAAACAAGTGAAAATTTACTGAATTGAATCTATATATGACAAGACATCTAACGCGTCTTGCTTTGTGATAACACCTTGCCATGCTGGCATACCTTGTTCTACGTTACCTTCTAAAATGTCATCCGCCAAAGAACTTGGACTGGTAAAAAAGCCTCCTAGTTTATTAGCGATATTGGCGGGCTTGTGTGGCAATGAAGCGGCAGTGGGGCCATCACCGTGTCCTTTGTCGCCATGACACACCCGACAAAGCTGCGTGTATTTGGCTTTGCCATTGGCAAAGTGCCTCGCATCGATTTCTGAGGCGGCACTTGCATTAAACGTCATCATTGAAGCGACTAAGCCTAAAAAAGCTAACACGTGTAAATGGTTCATGGTTTTCATTGTTTTGTTCTCGATTATTATTTAACAATGAAAGAATAAGCAGGCGTGAGTAGAAGAAACGTGAATGGGTTAAGCTGGATTAAGCTAAGTTTAGAAGTAGGTTTAGAAGCAAGTTTAGTTTCGGACGAACATCAATGTGATTTGGGTAAATGATTGATTATATGCATATTGCATAGTATGGCGTGTCGCATTAGCGTGGTGGATGAATTGGAGGGGTATTATGATTAGTTGCAACGATTACGATTATATTGAGATTGTGTGTATGCACCGATACCCAATCAAATTAACGCTGAAGTCTGGCGAGCAGATTGAATGTGTCGGATTAGATACTCAACGCAATGATAGCCGTGAAGAGTGCATTAAGGTCAGTATTCAAGGTGTAGAACAACTTGTCGTACTCACTGATCTTTCCACACTAGAAGTCTGTGTCGACAATCCTCATTTTCAGCAGATTTCATTCAAAACGTCATAGGCTTTCAAATGAATAACACCATAGAACAATGCTATTGCACCGCGTGCAGAGAAGACACACAACACGTTGTTGTGTTGGTCAGAAAGACGAGTGCGTTTGTAGACAAACCTAACCAAAAGCGAAGTGAGTTTTGGGCAGGCATGATCAAAGGTTGGTTCCTTGGCCCGTTTATCGCGTCAATGGATGAGTTTTCTCGTCACCTTGTCTGTGAAAAGTGTGGCCATAAAGAGATACAAGATTAGTATTGTTATCTTACAAAACATTGGATTCAATACAGTTAGATCGTCAATTGGCTTAGGAATAAAACGAATGAAAGTAGAAACGATTGAAGCCGTAAAGGCGTATGGTTTTTCAGTAAGAACCACTAATACCGATGAGATTGACCCAGACAAAGCCAAGATAGGGCAATTGTGGCAGGGCTTTTTTGACCAAGCGTTTCCAAAATTAACGCCGGATTCAAAAGTGTATGGTGTCTACACCAACTACGAGTCAGACTTTACGGGTGAATTTGATGTCATCGCTTGTACTAGCGCACTTACCGATAACAATTTAGATGCGCTTGTAGAAACCGAAATACAAGCAGGCAAATACTTAACGTTTTCTGCTGAAGGTGAACTCCCTCAAGCAGTGATCGACCTATGGGGTGAAGTGTGGGCGTATTTCAACGCAGCGGATTGCCCACATGTTCGAACTTACACGACAGACTTTGAATTCTACAAAGGCGAAACTGAAGTCGAGATTTCGATAGCGATTCAATAAGCTTTGGGTTGTCGTTAGTGATAGTCAAATTGAGTCATTAGCAAAAGAGCCGCTCTGTACGAGCGGCTCTTTTTATTGGGGTACACCGCCTAATAAATTGCGGTACACCGCTTTTACAAATTGTGGTGTACCGTCTTAACAAAGGTCAGCTACATCATTCTCATGAAGTAAGGAATAATCAGGGCGTTCGCTAAATCAATGAAGAACGCGCATACCAATGGCACGATGATGAAGGCTTGTGCTGAATGCCCATACTTCTGACTTACTGCCGACATGTTTGCCATGGCTGTCGGTGTTGAACCTAACGAAATCCCTCCGAACCCAGCACATACAACAGCCGCATCATAGGTCTTACCCATTGATGGGAACACGATGAAGATATTGATTATCACGGCCAGTAGCAGCTGCATTGCCAAAATCGCGAAGATAGGACCCGCCAAGTCAATGAGCGTCCAAAGCTGCATGCTCATTAATGACATCGCCAAAAATGTACCCAGGGAGATTTCAGCAATTAAGTCGATAGCGGGCGAGCGTGTCGGCCATTTTGCGCCCGAGATTCTTGGGTAGGAGTCTGGCATTACGTTGGTGGTCACGATACCCGCAAACAAACACGATACGAACAGTGGAAGTTGTAATCCTGTTTGACTGATCAATTCATTAAGCAACGCGCCGACAATGACACAAATATGGATCGCTAATACGGCGTCCAAAAATTGAAATGATGTGAGAGCTTGTTGTTGCTTTTTGGCCTTTGAATCGATTGAGCCTGATTGCTCATCGGTAGGTTTGAGGTTATGACGCTTGATGAGAAACTTTGCAATAGGACCGCCCATAAGGCTGGCTAAAATCAGCCCGAACGTTGCACTGGCGATACCAATTTCCATTGCGCTTTCTAGGCCGAATTCTTCTGCAACCTTGGGTGCCCAAGCAATCGCGGTGCCATGTCCGCCAATCAGTGAAATACTTCCGCTGAGTAGACCAAAGACAGGCTCTAGGCTAAACATTGATGCGACAGAAATACCGACGATGTTCTGCATGATCATGAAGAAGATAGTGATTGCTAGCAAAATGACCAAGGGCTTTCCGCCTTTGAACAGGTCTTTCAAACTTGAGTTAATACCAATCGTGGTAAAGAAGTAGACCAATAATACATCGCGGGCAAACAGATCAAACTGCACTTCGATTGAGGTCGTCGCGTATAAAACCGCGAACAGAAGCGATGCCAAAATCCCACCAGAGACAGGTTCAGGGATACTGAACTCTTTCAAAAAACCGATGACTTGATTCAGCCTTCGTCCGACAAATAGAACCACGATCCCCATGGTCACTGCAAAGAATGACCCGAGATGTAAGATGTTGTTTTCAAATTCCATAGTGATCCTTGTAAAGGTGAAGTTATGACGTAACTTTAGTTGCCAAATTGCGCTTTAATAAGCAACTAGATTAGCATTATTTGTTGCGTTCAAATGATAAGAAGTTTCGGAATTCCGGATCGGCAACAAGTTGTTTGTTACCTTCTTCAATCAATAGGTCGACGTTTTCTTTGTCTATCATAAAGTCCGTCGGAATTTGATTGAGCAAATATCGCTTTGCGCTGTTGTCTGATTTATTCAAGCTGATCTCAATGAAGTAGGGTGAAACCTTACGACCTTGATGAGAGGCCAGTTCTTGCCAAGATTGCAACTCGTCAACGATCAAATCTTTTGTTGTATCGTTGTAGCGATGCAACTGTATATCGGTGATGACATCCACCGTTTGTTTCATGGAAGGTGCTTCAATCGACTCTCCAATGCCAGATTCTGGCGTCGTCGATGCATCAACCGAAATGATGACAATAGGGCGCGCGTGTTGGTTGTCGTACAAGTTTTTCAACTCTTCGTTGTCGTTGTAACGCAAGTATTCAGACATCTCATATACCGATAGCAAACCGAGGTTGTCAGTAATTCCGCCATCCACAAGGTGGAGATAACTCACATCATCCTTATTGCTATATGACTTTAACGACTTGATCAGATTTCGGTTGCGGTAACTTGTGGCCTCAAACGAGGGTTGTAAATGCTCTGATTTATCACAGTCATTTTTGTTTTCTAGTACCACAGGTGTGAAAACGAAAGGCACAGCAGAAGAAGCCGTCACCGAACTGGACACTGAATAGCTGTTCAAGTCTGAACATATGAGGTCAAAATACTCTTGTGTGAATGAAAAACGCGAACCCGTTGAAATGTCGGTCGCGTTAATGACAATGTAGGGTGCATCTTCTCGGTGCATGTCGGCAAATGTACTTTCACCGAAGATGTTGGCTTTGTAATAGTCGGTGGCTTTGTCTGTTCTGGTGGCGTACGAGAACCAATAAGTCGGAGATAAAAGGATGGAGAACAGATCTTTTGAGACTTCGTGATAAAGGAACGTTTCTTCATAATCTTCGAATATTTGGTCACCATACAAACCATAATACGCGGCGGTAAAGCTGCCACCGGATACCGAACTGATCATATCGACTTCTTCTAACAGATTGACCGTTTCACCATTTACTTGGATGTTGGTGTCGCGCAATGCTTGCAGCACACCATACGAGAGCGCAGCCGCACGTGTGCCGCCACCAGAAAAAGAGAGGATCAACGTAACTTTGCTATTGGGTTTATTGAAGCTTTTCGCTGTGTAGGTTTGATTCTGCTGCGCAGCAGATGGGCTTGTGTTGGTTGCTTTGTTTTTCGCGCTACAGCCTGAAAGGGCAAGCGAGAAGGCCACTAACAGTGAAACTTTCGCGAACCCTTTAAAATCGGGGCTAGGTGTGTTGAATGTGTTTACTTTGTTTTTTGGCATAGCGCATTTCAAACTAACGTTGTGATTGAGTGAAATGCGATTTTCGTTGATATCTAATATGCCATCAATAGCATCGCTTGTGATTCAGTGTCACGATTTTCATAACAATAGAGAGCTGTCTATGCTTATTTAGAACTGTTTACAGTCATCTCCAGGAATCTATAGTGCTCTTCGGTAATCTAGGGTTATCTCCAGCAATTTAGAGTTATCTCCAGCAATTTAGAGTTATTTCCAGCAATTATAGTTACCTCCAGCAATTAATAGCGACTTAATTCTACCCAAAAAAACAATCTTGCTTGGTTTCATTCCACAAAGGGTATTGCTTCATGACTTGGGTGTAGAGCTTACTTTCAAGGTGCGCTCTTAACCAACGTCCAACGTTCTGATATTCAGATTGCACAAACCACTTCTTCTCGACTCTTACGAACTGGCTAACAAACGGCATCACGGCAAAATCGGCTAAGCTTGGGGTTTCTCCAAAAAAGTAGGGCTGATCGGTGAGTAGCGCTTCTAACTGACGAATGAACGCTTCGCAGGCTTGTCGACGTTGTTCAACATCGATGTTTCGGTAACGCACTGAAGCGCGGTATTTCTCTAAGTGACCAATGAATTCTTCATCGTTGGTTTTGATGAGTTGTTGGACTTGCTCGCTAAGTATTGGATTGCTTAAGCGCAGAAGATCTTGAGGATCGTTTTGTTGAAGCGCCCAGTTCATCACATCTAAGCTCTGTTCGATGATTGGACCATCAGGCAATACCAATACTGGAACAGTGCCTTTTGGCGAACTGGCCAATAGTTCGCTAGGCTTATCTTTGGTAATAATTTCTCGAAGTAACACTTTCTGCTGTGATAGTGCGATGCCCATCCTTCCTCGCATAGCGTAAGGGCAGCGTCTTAAAGAATAAAGGATAGGTAAATCGAATTCGTTTGGCATTATTGAGGTCATTTAGTTTGGAAAGTGTTGTTAGGTGGTAAAGAGATCGTGTTGTAGGTAGAATACGCGCCTTAAAAATTATAAGTAAGTGAGCGACTTCAAAAATGAGCAGAAAGATTGAGTTATTAGCCCCAGGTGGCGATGTCGAGGCGATTAAAGCCGCTATCGTGGCCGGTGCCAATGCGGTTTATTGTGGTTTAGACACCTTCAACGCTCGTAACAGAGCCTCTAACCTTTCGTTAGATGAGTTGAATGGTGTGATTCGCCTTGCTCATGAATATGGTTGTGAAGTGTTTCTGACTCTTAACGTTGTGCTGCTGGAGCATGAAATTAAGACTATCACTAAATTGCTGAACCAACTGGTGAACACCAAACTAGACGGCATCATCGTTCAAGATCTTGGTTTGTTTGATTTGGTGAAAAAGCATTTCCCATCGTTAGATGTTCACGCATCGACTCAGTTAACGACGCACAACGAAGGCCAGATTAAGTTCTTGTCTAAGATTGGCGCGACGCGCGTTAACTTGTCTCGTGAATTGAACCTACCAGAAATCAAAATGCTGACGGAAGTGGCACACGATCACGATGTTCTAACTGAAGTGTTTGTACATGGCGCTTTGTGTATCGCATTCTCTGGCCAATGTTACTCAAGCTCTGTAAGTGTCGGTAACTCAGGTAACCGTGGGCGTTGTAGCCAAGCGTGTCGTGATGAATACGAAATCACCAACGCAGGCAACAAGTTCCCACTTAACCTGAAAGATAACTCCGCTTACTACGACCTACCTGAACTGGTTGACGCGAAAGTTGACTCGTTGAAAGTAGAAGGCCGTATTAAAGGCGCACACTACGTATACACTGTGGTAGACACGTGGCGAAAACAGATTGATAGCTTTGTAGAAAGTGGTTTGTTGATCGAAGACGATTCAAACCTACACAAAGTATTCAACCGTGATTTCACCAACTCTTTCCTTAAGGGCAACCTAACGAAAGACATGTTCATCGATAACCCTCGCGACAACAGCATGAACTACGCCGTTGATAAAGCGACGAAAGAGAACAATGAAATCTCTGTTGTGCAAATTCAAGAAGTAACTAGCGATCTTTATGAAGCTAAGAATGCGCTAGGTAGCGAAATGCGCGACAAGATCGAGTTCCTTGATATTCGTAAAACACCTGTGTCATTGTCGTTTAGTGCTAAGGTGGGTCAACCATTTACGGTGACAGTGAACACACCAAAAGAAAACTTTACGCTTCAATCTCAATCGTTATTGGCAACAGCTAAAGAGACTGCGATTACTCAGGCGTTACTTGAAAAGCGTTTCAAGTCAGTGAAGAGTGCTGTTCATACGCTTGAAAACTGTAACTACGACAACTTAGATGAAGGTCTGATTCTTCCTTTGAAAGAAGTGTCGGTCTTAAAAGACGAAATCGATTTCATCTTAAACGGCTCTGTAAAAGTGATTAAGCACGTTGAAGTGCCAGCACTGCCTCAGCAACCGAAGGTGAACGAGAAGCCAACCATGTCGATGCTTATCGCTGATGTGGAAGACTTGCACCTGTGTGACGTAACTGACGCGGATGTATACTTCAAACTGCCTGAAAGCTTCAAGAAGCGTTGTAACAAGTACATCGATATCTTGGCAGCAAACCCACGTTTGATTCCTTGGTTCCCTGCAGTATTGATCGGCAAAGATTACGACGAAGCAGTTCGTATCCTTGAAGAGATCAAGCCAGCTCGCATCGTGACCAACAACACGGGTATTGCCTACAAAGCTTACGAGATGGGAATTGAGTGGGTAGCAGGCCCGTTCATGAACACCACAAACTCTCACGCATTGGTTACGCTGAAAGAAGAGCTAAACTGTGCTGGTGCTTTCATTTCGAACGAGATCAACAAAGGTCAGATTCGTCATATTCGCCGCCCAGAGAACTTCAAACTGTTCTACAGCATCTACCACCCAATCTTAATGATGACCAGCCGTCAGTGTTTCTTCCAAAGAACGGTAGGTTGTAACAAGCCAAGCATTGAAGCCGGTTGTATGCTGAAGTGTGAGAAAGCGACCACGATTACTAACGTGAAAGGTATCTCTTTCGCGGTTGATAAGCAGAAGGGTGGCTACCCAAGCATTTACAACCACGAGCAGTTCTTAAACCATGACGCTGTAACGGATTTCTCTGGTCTGTTCGACGAGTTCTTTATTGACCTAACCAACATCGGTGCGGGTTCGAAAGAAGTACAAGACAAAGTAGAGCTTATCAAACACTTCCAAGGTTTGATTGACGGCGTTGATGGTTCACAACAGAACCTAGAGCAGATGGTTGAAGTTCGAACTAACGCTCAATACGTGCAAGGTCTATAGGGTTCAAGGCTTATAACACTAAAGGTCTATAAGGCTTAACCGCTTATAATCACTCTGAACCAATAAACAAGAGGCCACTCAATCGAGTGGCCTTTCTGTATCTGAGTATTCTGAATCAGCGAATACGTTATTCCGTCACAGCTTCCTGTTTGAAGCATGGGCTCTTTAACGTGTTCATCTTCTCGATTTCATTGGTTAAACGCAGTGAAAGCAGCGCTTTTTGGTTTGAAGCAAAATCGAACATAACGATGGTCGCAGTGCCGATTGTCGTCAGCTTCTGTTGAGCCTTACTGACGATCGCGTATTCCATGGTGAAGCGGTCGTCTTGAATGTCTGTAACACGCGAACCAATCATCAGCGTGTCTGGATATGTGACTGGGCGGAAATACTTACAGTAAGTGTCGCCAAGAACAGGGCCAACTTTGGTAATCGCCATCTCTTCCATCAGCTCGACGTGCTTGAAAAAATCTAAGCGAGCGGTTTCGAAATAACGAAAATATACGGCGTTGTTAACGTGATTGAGTGCGTCCATTTCTCCCCAAGCGACAGGGATTTCTGTTACTACCGGGTAGTCAGATAATAGTGCTTCCATGCGAACTCTCTTATTGTTATCTGTGTAGTTAGTGTTATCTGGGTAATTAACGTTATCTGCTTATCCTTCATCGGGATAAGTTGTTATTGGAATAAAAACCCTACCGCTAAATTAACAAAACTGCAACACGTGTGATTTAAGTTTTTGAAGCTTGAAACCACACAATGTCAGGGACTTAGTCTTTCATTACTTAATGACTTGAACGCATTTGCTCCATAACTTAGCGACTAAGGTGTTTGAATTGCAGTTCAACTAAGCGTTGGTACAATTCGCAGCTATTGATGAGCGACTGGTGGTTGCCGATGTCTACTAACTGTCCTTTATCTAGCACCGCAATCTGGTCGGCGTGTTTAATTGTTGATAATCGATGGGCGATAATGATCGTCGTTCTACCACGCATTAACTCTTCTAAAGCTTGTTGAACATGATGCTCACTTTCGCTGTCTAGCGCGCTGGTTGCTTCATCCAATAAGAGAATATTCGGGTCTTTTAAGATGGCTCGTGCGATGGCAATACGCTGACGCTGACCGCCAGACAATCTCACGCCACGTTCACCAAGAAAGCTGTGATAGCCTTCAGGTAAGTTCTGAATGAACTCGTGCGCGTGCGCTTTTTTCGCCGCCTCGATAACTTGCTCGTCTGTTGCTTCTGGATTTCCGTATCGGATGTTATGGAATACATCGTTACTGAACAGAGCAGGTTGCTGCGGTACAAGCGCCATCTGCTTTCTTAATTCATTCGGATCAAACTGATTCAGTTCAACACCGCCTAACGTTACTTTGCCTATTTGTGGGTCGTAGAAACGTTGCAGCAGTTCAAATAGGGTGGTTTTACCTGCGCCAGACGGACCAACCAATGCCAACACTTTACCTTCATGGGCCGTTAGCGTGAGGTTGCTTGTTGCGGGCTGGTCGGGTCTTGATGGGTAACAGAAGGTCACATCATCAAAAGCGACTTCTGGTGTCACGTTATCGAGTGATGTTGGGTTTTCTACAGGCGCAACAATATGGCTTTCAACTTGTAGAATTTCAATTAATCGTTCTGTCGCACCTGCCGCACGTTGCAATTCACCCATCACTTCAGAAATGGTACCTAATGACGAAGCGACCATAATGGCATAGAAGACAAATGCAGCCAGATCGCCCGCCGACATCGTGCCGTTGATGACATCGCTGCCACCAACCCAAAGCATGCCTGCAATCGCACTGAACACGATAATAATCACACCAGAGATAAGAATCGCACGCTGTTTAACGCGTTGGCGACCAATCTCGTAAGCCTTTTCTACTTCAATTGCGAATGACGCTTTCTCTTGTGCTTCTCGGCTATAACTTTGCACCGTTTTGATGTGCTCAATCGCTTCGCCGGCATAAGAGCCCACATCAGACATCGAATCTTGGCTTTGACGAGATAAAGCTCTCACTCGTCGACCGTATACCAAAATCGGAATCAGGATAAACGGCACCGAGGCCAATACAATCAACGTCAGCTTAATATTGGTCGCAAACAGCATGATGATTGCGCCAATACACATTAATGCGCTGCGCATCGCCATAGAAAACGACGAACCAATAATGCTTTGGAGCAGAGTTGTGTCGGTTGTGATGCGCGACATGATGTCGCCACTGCCATTGGTTTCAAAGTAACTCGGGTGAAGCGTCACCACGTGATTGAAAACTGATAGGCGAATATCCGCACTTACTCGCTCACCAACAGAAGAGACCAAATAGAAGCGAAAGAAGGTGCCAATCGAGATCAGCACGACTACAACCATGATGAATTGAATCGCACTGCCTAAATCTGATAACGATTGTTGGCTGAAGCCTTGGTCGATAAGAAGGCGAATACCGTGCCCGACCGAAAGGGTTAAGCTCGCCGTGAAGATCAAAGCGATCAGCGCTGCAATCACACGGCCTTTATAGTGCTGAATAAATTTGCTGAGCTCAAATAAAATACTGAGGCTTTTCTTCTCAGGTTTGGGTTGTGGCGCTTTTTGATTAGATCGTTGAGCCGTTCGCTGGGTAGAGTCACGCGTAGAAGAGACGTCGTTTTGCATATGACTGCCTTAATGTGTTGTCGCTTTAAGAGTAGATGGCTTGTTGTTTGTACGTACATGTCACGAATTAAGTGCTAGTCGTTCGTAAATGTTTGTTGCTTACAAGAGAAACCATTAAAGCACGCATCGCTGACTGATGCTTCCTAGGATACTCAATTTTCGGACTTTGATGCCTAGCAAGTGAGGGAATCTTACTGTTCAAAAGGAACATTAAGCATTTAGTGGCGCTTGAAATAAAGATTAAACGAGCTATTTGATTCTAATTTTTATGCATGTGAGCGTAAGCCAATAGCGAATGGAAGCTACAGGTTCTTAGATCTTGTACTGATTTTTTAATTGGAAGAGAAACGTTTGCTTTTTCCTCGATATCAAGCTTATCAGTAACTTGTGATTTTTGGTTATAAGACCAGTTATAGCGACTGTTTTTTGCGCAACTCTCGTTACAAAAATTCAACAAAATAGTTTTATATACATTTTTCTTGCATAAAACATCGAATTGAATAGAATAACCAGCAAATGACAATTAATGCAGTATTGTGGCATGAGTATTCAAGTAAAGAGCATCAACAAATCATACGGTAATACCCAAGTTCTTCATGACATCAGCTTTGACTGTGAAAGTGGCGAAACCTTGGTATTGCTTGGCCCAAGCGGCGCGGGCAAGAGTTCATTACTGCGTGTATTGAACCTGTTAGAAATCGCGGACAACGGCGAATTAGACATTGCGAACGAGCAATTCGATTTTTCAAGCCAGATCCAAGAAAAGCAGGGGCTTAAACTTCGTCGTAAAGTTGGCATGGTGTTCCAACAATACAACTTGTGGCCACATATGACGGTGATGGAAAACTTAATTGAAGCTCCCACCAAAGTGGCGGGTTTAGATAAGCAAGAAGCCATCAAGCAAGCTCAAGAAGTACTAAAGACACTTCAACTTGCCGACAAAGCAGACGCTTGGCCACTTCAACTGTCTGGTGGTCAACAACAGCGTGTTGCGATTGCACGTGCGCTGATGATGAAACCGGATGTGTTGTTGTTTGATGAACCAACAGCGGCGCTTGATCCTGAGATCACCAATCAAGTTGTGAGCATTATTAAAGAGTTGAGTGGAACGGGCATTACTCAAGTGGTTGTGACACATGAAGTTGATTTCGCGAAGAAGATTGCTAGCCACGTTCTGTATCTAGAAAAAGGGTACATCGTTGAACACGGCACCAGCGATTCATTCGTTAACCCGCAGACACCCGAGTTTGCCGAGTATCTTACGCATTAAACCTAAGTTGACTCACTAGATTTAGCTAAACACAACATCGATTAAAACAATCAAATTATAAAAATGGCCACAGGTCAAAATCACACAGATTCGGAGTAACAAAATGAAAAAGATTCTACTAGCTTCACTTATCGGCCTTTCTTCTGCAGGCATGGCTGTTAATGCATCGGCACAAGACGAAATCAAATTCGCAATGGAAGCGACTTACGCACCATTCGAATACATGGACGAGAACAACCAAATCCAAGGTTTTGACGTAGACCTAGCAAACGCACTTTGTGAAGAGATGAAAGCAACTTGTACTTTTCACAACCAAGCGTTCGATAGCTTGATCCCAGCGCTTAAATTCAAACGTTACGATGCCGCTATTTCGGCAATGGACATCACTGAAGCGCGTCTTAAACAAGTAAACTTCTCTAATGCTTACTACGACAACTCAGCAGCATTCATCTCTATTGAAGGCAAAGTAGCAGACCAAGCAGCACTAGAAGGTAAGCGTGTTGGTGTTCAAAACGGTTCAACTCACCAAAGCTTCCTACTTGAGCAAATGGCTGGCGTAACAGCGGTACCTTACTCAAGCTACCAAGATGCATTCATCGACATGAAAAACGGTCGTATCGATTCAGTATTTGGTGACACAGCGGTAGTAGCTGAGTGGTTCAAAAAGCAAGACAATCTAACGTATGTTGGCGACCAAGTAACAAACCAAGAGTACTTCGGTAACGGCTTTGGTATCGCAGTAAACAAGAGCAACCAAGAACTTGTAGACCAGCTTAACGTTGCACTTACAGCAGTGAAAGCGAACGGCGAATACGACAAGATCTTTAACAAGTACTTCGGTAAGTAATTTATGGAATTAACGGGTTACTCTTTAGGGCTCGTCGAAGCAAGCTGGATGACAGTTCAGCTTGCGTTCGTAAGCCTATTGGTTGGATTGGTTCTAGCAGTGTTGTTTGCAAGTGGTGAGATGTCTCGTCGTATTGCAATCAAATGGCCAACGACTGCATTTGTGACGATTGTTCGTGGTTTACCAGAAATTCTGGTCGTACTGTTTATCTACTTTGGTTCGACACAAGTTCTGTTCATGATCACTGGCGATTTCATAGAAGTGAGCCCGTTCTTATCTGGTGTTGTTGCACTGTCACTTATTTTTGCTTCTTACGCTTCGCAAACTATTCGTGGTGCGTTGAAAGCAGTAAGTAAAGGGCAGAGAGAAGCAGCAAGTGCGCTTGGTATTTCACAATCTCGTGCTTTCTTCAGAGTCGTATTGCCACAAGCAGTGAGACACGCGCTACCAGGGTTAACCAACCAATGGCTGGTTCTATTGAAAGACACTGCACTGGTTTCATTGATTGGCGTAACCGATCTGTTGAAACAAGCGCAATTAACATCAGCGGCAACGCACGAAGCATTCACTTGGTACGCGACAGCAGCAGCAATCTATTTGGTCATCACTTTAATCACACAAAGATTGGTAAAAGTGATTGATGGTAAGTTTTCTATTCAAGGTTTGGGTAACAAAGGGGCAATGGCATGAATCAACAATACCTCTCCCAAATGCTTGAAGGCTTAGTGACCAGTCTTCAACTCACAGGTGCTTCATTGCTTGTTGGTTGTATCTTGTCATTGCTGATGACGGTAACGCTAATCCTAAGAATACCGGCGATCCACTGGTTAACTCGTGGCATCATTACGCTGTTTACCGGCACACCATTGTTGGTGCAGATCTTCTTGGTGTATTACGGCCCGGGTCAATTCGATTGGATTCGTGAAAGCTTCCTATGGACATGGCTTAGCCAACCTTGGTTCTGTGCAATGTTAGCACTCGCACTGAACACCGCGGCATACAGCACGCTACTGTTCAGAGGTGCATTCAACGCGATTCCAGCAGGGCAGTGGGAAGCATGTCGCGCATTAGGCATGGACAAAATCGCAACGCTTAAAGTGTTACTGCCATACGCACTACGTCGCGCCGTTCCAGCTTACTCGAACGAAGTGATTCTAGTCTTCAAAGGTACATCACTGGCAAGCACCATCACCATCATGGATTTGATGGGCTACGCTCAGCGTATCAACGGCCAAACCTACGACACGCTAACAGTGTTCGGCATTGCTGGCGCATTCTACCTAGCCGTGAATGGTGTATTAACGCTGGTCTTCCGTCAGGTAGAGAAGAAGGCCCTCGCATTCGAAGCGGCATAAGCTAGCAATTCACAAGCGTAACTAACGTATAAAGCCTGCCATTTATTTTCGCATAAATGGCAGGCTTTTTTGTGTTTGGGTATGTGCAGAGTACTGTGATTACATACAGTTCGGGCGAGTTTTCGCTAAAATCATACTATATGGAAATATTCTGCATTTTGTCATTCAATGAGCTTATCTATGTTTTAAGTCACTGAAATACTGTGATTAATCGTGGTAAAGTGCCGTGCATATGAAACTAGATAGAAAAATTCTATATTTAAATGCAGAATTTTTCTGTCTAAGAGCTGTTGAACTAAGCCGCTTCGCGGAGGGCTTTCCTCTCACTTACCTGATAGACCAAACTTATGATGTATCCATAGATTAAGGAATACATCATGACCTTATTAAGACAACAACTTATCGATGAAATGGCGGTTCGCCGTTTTTCTCCGAAAACCCATGCAAGCTATTTACGTTGGGTTAAAGATCTATCTACTACTTACGATCTGTCCCCCGATTTACTCACTGATCAACAGATTAGTGCTTATTTACGTACGCTCACCACAGAGCGGAGCTTAAGTAGTAGTACTTGTGCTCAAGCTTTGAATGCCATCTTGTTCTTTTATCGTGCCGTTTTGAATAGAGAATTTGAAGAGCGGTTGGTTCCCCCGATTAAACGCGCCAGTAAAATACCGGAGCTGCTTAATCGCGAGGAAGTAAGAAGTATCATTAGTCATTGTCGAAGTCTTAAATATCAGACCGCACTTGAAATGTGTTATGGATGTGGCCTACGTGTCAGTGAGGTCGTAGGCTTGTACGTGAAAGACATTGATGGTACGGCGAAACGACTGCACATTCATTGTGGTAAAGGTAAAAAAGATCGCTTTGTTCCACTGGGTGATAGCCAACTGAATCATCTTCGAAATTACTGGTGTCATTATCATCCCACCGTAGTGCTGTTTCCCAGCCTAGAGCCCGAAAAGCCATTGGGTATTAGCTCTCTGCAGAAATGCTTCAAAGCAGCAAAAGTTGAGGCAAACGTCAGAAAATTAGGAGGAATACACGCTTTGAGGCACGCTTATGCGACTCATCAGCTTGAGTCGGGCATGCCTTTGAATGTTCTTCAGCGTTACCTCGGACATTCGAATATCAAAACGACATTGAGGTACACCCATTGGATTGGTCATCACAACGAAAGCTCGGACGGAAGTAAGTTCGACTTAGTTGCTCAACTATGGGAGGAGAGCGAATGAACGCATTATCTCCTTACCAAGCCGTATTAACACAAGGCTTAGAAGAGCTTGATAAAAGCAAAGTCACACCGAGACAGTGGCAAGTGCTTAACCATTTAAGAGACTGCCGAACAGAGCGTATGGGCAGCTACGACTGGCGTTGTCAGCAATGTGGTCATGAAACGCGTTGGTACTGCTCTTGTCGAGACCGTCATTGCCCCAATTGCCAAGAGCAGATGAGACAGCAATGGCTAACAAAGCGAAGCCAAGATATTTTACCTGTGGCCTACCATCATATGGTTTTTACCTTACCTCACGAGTTCAATGCTCTGGTTAAAGCGCATCCTAAGGTGGTTTATCAATGCTTGTTTCATTCAGTGTGGGCAACATTATGCGCGTTTGCTAATGAGCGGCATCACCTTGTCGGTCAACTTGGAGCATTAATGGTTCTTCACACTTGGGGAAGAAATCTGAGTCAACATACTCATATTCATTGCCTACTACCGAGTGGGGTGCTTACAAAAGATCGGCAATGGCAACCGACAAGAAAAGAGAGTTACCTGCTTCCGGTTAAAGCCTTATCCGTTCGCTTTAAGAAAGAGATGTTATGTCGAGTAAGCGAGTTGATAGCAACGCACAGTAATTTATTAGAGGAAGCCGCTAGTAAGAGATGGGTTGTGTACAGTAAACCTGTACTCCACGAGCCTACAGCGGTAGTGGGTTATCTATCTCGGTATTGCAATCGTATAGGGTTAAATCCCAACCAATTAAGTTATAACGTGGATGGCCGTATCACGATGAGTTACAAAGACTATCGAACTCAATGGGACGCAAAGAATGTGTTGTAATGCGGGCGAGTTACTTCGACGCTTACTTTTACATGTGTTGCCTAAAGGGCTAATGCGAATACGCTACTATGGCTTTTTAGCTAATGCTGTACGGGTAAAAGCGATAGCGGAAATTAGGCAAAGCTTACGAAAGCGACCCGTAGAGAAATCGGAAGTGCTGAAAGAGAAACCTTGTTGTCCGAACTGCCATAGCAACAGCATGGTACTCGTGTGCATCAATATTAGACCTAGGATAGTCGTTTCAGAGCACCGACTGACCTAGTTGTCTGATTGTAATGAATAAAATTATCGTTGTGTTATGGCGAGAGAGGGGCATTGTTCGCTTTTAAAAAGATTATGCAACGGGTATAGTCGCAGTAGATAAATTGGTGGCTAGAAGTGGAAAATGGACGGCTGATGGGGTACCAGTCTTAATGATAAGAGTGGAACGTAAGTCAGTCCTAAAAAGCAAACTCCATAGATAGAAGCGGCCAAGTCCAACAGGTATTTATCCATTGTGCTACGACAACGGATAAATACTTAAGCGTTATGTTCAAAATGTTTTCGATGAGTCCGCATACACTATGATTAAATTATTTAAGAAAATTTAAAAATGATAAACAAACTTTCAAGAGTAACAACATATATCGAAAGCTATGCTTTCGATCGACGCAATGGTGAGATGATCAAAAGGTCACATGCCACGGGTTTTTTTGTAAAAACAAAAGATCAAATATTATTAGTTACCAATTGGCATGTGGTTACAGGTCTTAATCCTGCTGAGCCTTCAAAAATGACAGGGGTATGTATACCTGAAATATTAAAGGTTACAGTTATCAGCAAGGAAAACACTTTAACAGAGCTTTCACTTCCACTATATGACAAAAACTTGAAGCCACTTTGGGAGGAGCATCCTGAACGAAATGCTGTAGATATAGTAGTTTTACCAATTTCAAGGGAAGTAGAAAAGCATTTCTACGTTTTCGATATATTATCTAAATTAGATTCTTCTCAAATAAAACAAACGGTCGGAACAGACGCATTTATTCTTGGTTACCCATTTAGTAAAGATCATTTATCTGACGCTTTTGGGGACAGTAATCATTATTACCTACCTGTGTGGAAAAGAGGTAGCATAGCCACAGAGCCAAAATTAAAAATAGCAGATAAATTAATTTTGATTGATTCAATGAGTCGTCCAGGAATGTCAGGTTCACCTGTGGTAATAAGTGAATATGTTGATGTAATGACTGCAAAAAATGAGAAAGCTAATGACATAATTAAGCGGATAAATGCTGGTGATACATCAGCATTATTAGAGTTTGACGAAAATGATGTAACTAATGAGAAGGTCAAGACTTTTAACATACTAGGGGTTTATTCTGGAGTTGTTGGCTCAACAAAGCTTCAAGAATTAGCATTAGGGAAATGCTGGCATATCGACACTCTAGTAGATTTACTAGAAAACCATGTCTCAGGTGAAATGCCTTATCACGAACCGCTTGCACCTCATGAACATTATGAAAAATTTCTAGAGAATGTATCAGGGGTGATGATAAGAATCGATTCAAATGGTAATGAAACTTCACGCGTGCAAATGAACATAACAAGCGCTTCAAGTTGATTCGCAATGAATGACATTTTTGGTTCAAATTAGTTTTGTGTTTACGGTGCAATACAGACAGTTCGGTTTCGTTGCTCACAACTTAAGCGAGCGTTAAGTTACTCGGAGAGTTTCATGAAGAATACTGGTTGTTGTAAGCTGTGCGACCAAGAGTCTATATTGCAGAAATCGCATATTATCCCGCGCTCGATTATTAAAGATCTTAAAGCGGGTGATTCTCAATTGTACACTTATTCCCAAAGCCACCCTCCTGTGTATAGCAATGCTGATCCTAAAGAACTGTTACTGTGCCGAAAATGCGAGCAGTTACTTAGCAGTCGTTACGAGAAGTACGGTACTGAGCTACTTAAAAAACACAAAGAGGTTATAAGGCACAGAACTCACATTGAGTTCACTAAGTTCAAATATCAAAAATGGTATCTGTACTATTTGAGTATAATTTGGAGAGCTTCGATTTCGACACTGCCGGAATTCGAGCATATCGAACTTGGTGGTTTCAATGATGTTCTAAAAAACTGTATACGGAAAAATCGATTAGCAGTATCTGATGGCATAGACATCGACGAGTTCATTACTATCACGATGTTTCGTGTTATCGACAAATCGCAAAAAATAGAAGATCAGGCAATAAAAAACTTAATGCTTGGCTTAACATCGCCTCCAGAGAAAGACAACGATGATCATTTGTTCTTTTTTATGTACGGTGGGTTTTTAGTTCAATATCGGTTTACTTCACTTTACTTACATGTAAAAAAGAAGACAAAACTAACTAAATCAGATATGTCCCGACGGCAACATAAGTTCGTAAGACTGTTAGATATAACTGAGTCTAGATTTTTATGCGAAGAACTGAATTGGTTGGTAGAAAATGTTTAGCCCGTAACTTAACAAAGCATTTAAGGCGGATTCCCAACGCTTGGCATTTTTGGCTTACTTTGGGTTAAGTGTTTATGTCACAATGGTTTAGGTAGGGTGGTCGCGTTGCTCACCACTTAATGCGGCGTTATGTGCAGTTGCGAGGTAAGCGTGCCATGAACACCGCATTCTAATCCTTCAGCACGAAGAATAAGATCAA
>NZ_JBGONI010000022.1:0-81509 GCF_041439035.1 Vibrio sp. 1F263
ATCTCGTATCTCGTATCTCGTATCTCGTATCTCGTATCTCGTATCTCGTATCTCTTTTGTTCAGCGCACAAAAAAGAGCACCGAAGCGCCCTTAAGTATTTTAAATCAATTATTAATCACTGGTTATTACAACCAAATAGCTTCGAGTGAATCAACGAGACCGCTTGTTGCGCCTTGTGACTCTAGCCCTTGAATAATGATTGGTGCAAACGCCGCAACCATTGATGAATCCATACCTAATCCTGAAAATGCATTTTCAACAGATGTTTTTGAGTCCAATACTGACGTTAAACCGGTAGAATCAAGCGTCGACATTCCAGGGAAAAGCATTTCGAGCTCTTGGTTGTCAAAGTTATCAAGGGTATTTTGGGCAAGAGCTAGCATGGAGCCTACTCCACCTATAGCTTGCTCATTTGTTACAGATGCTTTGTCACTTAGGGAATTAGCAAGGGTGCTCGTAAATGGTGTTGCTTCATTTTTTTGAGACCACATGTCTACAGCGGCCATAAGGGCTGTTTGTGATAGTTGGGAATAGTTAATATCAGAAGTTGAGCTAACTTGTTCTGACTCGCTAGTACTAGCGCAAGATACCACAGCAAGGCTGCTTAAAACGGTGATGAGTACTTTCTTCATTATTCGTCCTTAAGTAATAAAGTAATTTACTCTTTCACTATAAACGAAAAACGGCGATGTAGTCACATCGCCGTTGAGCTAATTCAGTCTAATTTACCTATAGTTTTTTGTTTTACTAAAGGTTTTTATAGAAATTAAAGAATTGCTAGAAGTTCTACTTCGAATACTAGAGCAGCAAATGGTGGGATTGCAGCACCTGCGCCACGCTCACCGTATGCTAGATCTTGAGGGATGTATAGCTTCCACTTAGAGCCAACAGGCATCATTTGTAGAGCTTGTACCCAACCTTGAATTACGCCAGTTACTGGGAATTCAGCAGGTTGACCGCGAGATACAGAGCTATCGAAAACTGTACCGTCAGTTAGTTCGCCGTGGTAGTGAACGCGCACTTGCTTGTCTGCAGTTGGGATTTCGCCAGTACCTTCAGTTAGTACTTCGTACTGAAGACCAGACTCAAGAACTGTAACTTCTGAACGAAGAGCGTTGTCAGCTAGGAAAGCTTCGCCGTCAGCAGCAGCAGCTTTAGCTAGTTCTTGACGTGCAGCTTCACCACGAGTGTGTAGCTCTTGTAGTGCGTTGTTGATTTCGTCAACTTCGATAGCTGGCATGTCGCCAACTAGAGCTGTTGCGATACCAGCAGCGATTGCATCAACGTTTAGGCCTTCAAGACCAGAACCAGCAAGTTGTTGGCCCATTTGTAGACCGATACCGTAGCTAGCTTTTTGCTCTACAGTTTCAAATTTTACTTCAGACATGAAAAGTCACTCTTTTTGTCAGTACTAAAAGGGTAAGAATACCAGTATTAGCAGCCTGAATAAACGGCTAGCCTCTGATCACTTACGCTTTACCGTGTCCAAATCACAGCTATGTCAATTTTCTTGCTTTGCTCTCTGTTGTCGCGGAAAGATCTATACTGTTGGTACTTTGGTTTTTATACTGTAGTTATTCAATGTATAGGACGCAGTGGCATGAATCGTCGTCAAAAGAAAAAACAGAAAGTAGACCACTTAGCAGAGTTCAAGGACCGACTGAATCAGGTCAAAGAGAAACTAAGCTCGATCGATCTAAAGAAAATGAAAACCTCAACAGTGCAAACTTGGGGATCATTGCCGAAATTACACCAGAAATTATTGATGGTGATTTCGCCGATCATATTAATCTTATTGTTTGCACCGCTACCAGAGCCTAAAGTAGACAACGCACCAGCAACATCTCGTGTTGAGCTTGAGATAAATACTGTTGGCTTAAGCGAGCAGAAAAATGCTAAAAGTAATTCTTCTGAGCCAACCAGTTGGCAAGAGTATCTTGTTAAGCAAGGGGATACGTTAGCGCAGGTTTTTCGAAATAACGACTTACCGTTGTCTGACTTGAACGCGCTAGTGCGTATTGAAGGGGCAGACAAACCACTTAGTCAGATTCGTAAAGGCCAGCTAGTTCGATTCAAACTCGCCGAGACCGGGAAACTAGACATTCTTCAGCTAGAAAAAGGCAACACTTCGGTGATGTTTTTCCGATTGTCAGACGGTGGCTTTGGCCGTAGTAAGTAGCTCAATTCTGAGCCTGCGTTTAAGCGTTTTGTCAGATACAGATAGTCGATAGAAAAGAGCTAATGATTAGCTCTTTTTTTTGGTCGCTTGAAAGGTGCAAGCGGTAAGATGATGAGCATAATTCCGATAAAGGTTAACGTATCTGGAATCTCATCAAACCATATCGCGCCTATTATGGCGACAAACACTAAGCCTGAGTATTCAGCCAAGGCAATTTGACTAGAGTGTGCTTTTTGGTAGGCAGCGACCGCAAGTCCGTTGTAGCTTAAGATTAGCGTCGCACTTAATGCTATGTATCCCAAATGCTCCACAGACACCGGCTGCCAGTATAAGAAGCACAGTACTAATGAGGCTGGAATAGAGCATAAGGTTGTCCACCACAGCGTAGTGACCACCGTTTGCTCACTAGGAAGCTTTCTTACCAATACATTGAATAGTGCGAGGGTGAGTGCTGTACCCAAAGCAAACAGTGCTGCCCAATGAAATTGTGATGGCCTCAAGACAATCAATGCACCAATAAAACCGATAGTGGTGGCGATAACCTTGCCAAGTGCCGGTTGCTCTTTCAGTAGAAACATAGAGAGAGGTAACATCAACAGGGGCGCGACGTAAAATACTGCGTTGGCGGTAGCCAAAGAAAGGTGGGTGATCGCGACGACCATACATCCGCTGCCGATTAGGATCAGTTGTCCTCGAATAAAGGTCACTTTAGCTTGTTGTAAGCGTCGTTGTTCTTTTTTCTGTTGTAGCCACAAAGGGGTGATGATGAGCAGAGATATCAACTGTCGGAAAAAAATATACTGAAGAGGCGGTACTTCGCCATTCAACAGTTTTACCGCTACGTCGGAAAGCGAGGCAAACAAGTTACCTGCAACCAACAATAGAATACCGACAGTGATATTCGTCATTACTTTTCAAATCTCATGTCTACATGCGGAATATCGTCTTCCAGATACATCTCAGAGATAGTTTCGAACCCGTGATTCGCATAGAAGTTTTCTAGGTGTTGTTGCGCGCCAATATCGATGGTCTTGCTCGGCCAAAGAGTCTCACAGCGTGTTAACGCTTCTTTGATCAATTGATGACCCAAGCCATCACCTCTTGCTGATTGCTTGGTCGCTACTCGGCCGATGCTGGTATTGTCGTAAGAAGTACCTGGTGGTAACAAACGGGCACACGCCACTAGCTCTGCATCAGCATAGCCAAGCAAGTGTTCAACACCTGCGAGTGTATCTTTACCATCGAGCTCTGGATAAGGGCAATTTTGCTCAACGACGAACACATCTACTCGTAATTTAAGTAGTTGATAAAGCTGTTGTGTTGAAAGTTCAGAGAAGGGAATTGAGTGCCAAGTGATCATGTTTACATCCAGAGGTTATCGATGCTCTGAATGTACTATGTGCGATGATGGTTGGCATTAACTATTGTTAATTCGACCTTTAATTCTGCTCAGACTGATCGCGGTTATTCCTAGGTAAGCGGCAATTTGATTGTCGTTCAAGCGCTGTTCAAGGTCGGGATAATGTTCGCAGAAAAGCTGATAGCGTTGCTCGGGAGTATAGAGCAGCATAAAGCGTTCTTTGTTTTCCTTATGCATCAGCTGAGTTTCTAATAACTTTAAATACAAAGGGTTGTTTGATGCGCGCCACTCGATAACCGCATTCATTGGTAGTTCTAACATAGTAATTGGTGTAAGCGTTTCTAATAGGTAAGGGGACGCTTGGTTTTTTATCAAACTCTCAAAGCCGATGATCCAATCTTGTTCCCAGTAGAACTCTTTGCTGTATTGCTTACCGTCATTAGTGAGATAACAAGCGTGGCACAAGCCTTTAAGTACAAAGTAGATTGAACTCGCCATTTCACCTTGATTGATCAGGATGTGTCTGGTTGGTAGCTCAAGCGGTTTCGCGACAGCTAATAGAGATTCAATCTGACTTTCAGAGAAGTCGAAGCTTTGTAGTTGTTCGATAAAAGAGGTGTGCATGTAAATAACCTAACCCAAATAAGTGTCGAAATCATCGCACTTATTTGAGTATAGGTACAGAGCGGGCTAAATCAGCGTCGAGCGTGCTGTTCTAGATAATCTTGAGCGAGCTCTCTGCCCATGTATTTACCTAGAGTTTTCAATGGTACTTTCTTAAGGTTAACCACAATCAAGCCATCCAGAGCATCATTAAATGATGGGTCGACGTTAAAGCACACCAACTTACCGTCCATCCCTAGATACTGGCGCAGTAGTACTGGGAGGCCTTTTCCTTGCTCCATACGTGCTAACACTTTAGAGAGCAGAGGAACACTCGCCAGTGACGATAACAGGTGATTCTGCCAGAACACATGATTACTGGTATTGAGTGGTGAAGAAGGAGAAACTAGATTCGCCTTTTCCTCATCATAATGGTGAATTGATAAGGTGGTCGCGATCAACAGGCGAGCATTGTGGCTGTAATCATTACTGATACTGACTGGGCCGAATAGGTGAGTGTATTGAGGATGACGATACACGAAGGCCGCGATGCCTTTCCACAATAGTAACAGTGAGTTAAGGCTCTTTTGATAAGGTTTGCTCACCACAGAACGCCCAAGTTCAATACTATTATCAAGGGTATCAATGAACTCTTGATTGTAGTTAAACAGACTTCGAGAGTAGAGTTGATCAAGCCCGTGCTCAGCGATCAACTTGTCGACCATACCAAGTCGGTACGCCCCAACCAGTTCAGCCTTAGCTTTGTTCCACACAAACAGTTGATGGTAGTAAAGGTCATACTCATCTAAATCACAGGCAAGCCCGCTGCCTTCGCCAACCTCTCGAAAGCTCTCTTCTCTGACTCGACCAATCTCACGCATTAAATTGGGGATCGACTGGCTCGGTGTGCAATACACCTCAAAATCGCCCTGTTCAAGTAATCTCATTTCTTGAGGAAGTGACGCGACTTCTATAGAGAGTGCTTCTGATGGAATAGGAGCAATAACCTGAGTGTCAAAAGAGGGTGCATGGATTGGCGTGCTAGGGCTATCTTGTTGACTCATCAGATAGGTATTGAGTCGCAGATAGTTGACGATATCCATCTCTTGTTCAAACGATTTTATCTCTGAATATGGGATCGAAGAGCCAATAGAGATAGAGATGGTAGTCGCTCGTTTATTAAGAAGTTCACGACCAAGTAAAGCAGTTCGTAACAGTGGATGAACTCGTCCGGCTTGGTAGAAAAGCTCGCTGTTTTTACCATTGATAAAGATAGGCACTGTGGTGGCTTGGTGACGCTTAACAAACTTGGCAACCGATTTGCTCCATTCGATGTCTGTTAGTGTTTTTGCCCCTTTACGGTAACTCGATACTTCGCCAGCAGGGAACACAATCAACAATCCACCGTCTGCCAAATGACGATTGGCATCTCGAATCGCTTTAGCGTTGGTGCGTTTCGATTCTTTACTATTAAAGACATCGACTCCGATGAAAAGATCATCCAGCTCAGGCAGGCGCTTAAGTAACTCATTGGCCAGCACCTTCACATCCTTCCTTACCGATCCTACGAGATCAGCAAGGATCACGCCTTCAATCGCGCCAAGCGGGTGGTTAGCCACAATGACTACTGGCCCTTGTTCGGGAATATTATCAGTGGCGCCTGCTGAAACGGAATAGTCGATATTCAATGCTGACAAGGTGTGATGCATGAATTCAAAGCTAGATAACTCATCAGGTCTATCTTGATAGAGCTTATCTAGCTTAGATAGCCCAGTTGCCCACTCGACAACAGACTCACCTAAACCAAAAGGCGTGTAACGTGGTAAACGAAAAGGACTATCAATCATAATGAAGCTACCTTATTGACTAAAGTTGTTTAGGAAACCGTCTTGATTCTTGAAATCTTTTACACTTAAAAATGCACCGCAAAGCCATACTAGGCATGCCATGCCAAACAGTAATCCGCCGTCATAACCGACAATGTCACCCGCTGCGTTAAACTCAGGCATTTGAATACCGAGCGGCGTAAACAGATGGAAAAATATCGCGCCACTCATAATCCCCACACTCATGATGGCACCTAGGCCATGCCAACGAGTAAACAGCAAAATGGCCGCAATCAATTCAGCGAACCCAATCAAGTAGCCGCCAAATGAACCGAACCAACTTAAGCCAGACCATGTCGCCAAGGTGCCAAAGATATGCTCAGTCTCGTATGAGCCTGTGAACTTAAAAAACAGCGACTGAACAAATACGAAAGCGATAAATGCCGCAGGAATATGTTTAGCTGGAGTGAATGTCATGGTTATTCCCTTATTTGATCAGTTGTGGCCAAACGGTGTCGGCTTTTTGAATATGCTGTGCTCGATCTTGTTCCCAACGCTGTTTAATCTCTTGGTCATAGTTGAGGTAAAGCTTGTTATCAACAATTGTCCATTGGTTCGGGTCACCGGGTGCAAAGTCACTTTTTGCTGAAACAGCCCAAGCGCAATAACCCCCATATTGAGGGGCATATTTTTCAGGATTATTAACAAATAAAGTCAGATTCTTTTCAGAAGAGAAATACCAGTCCGCGCCTTTGTACTCGGTGCTGAATTTTTTACTGCCTTCAATGGGCTTACCTGAAGTGAAATAAGCCACAGTGTCGTAGCCATCGAGCGCCTTGCTGCTAAAGAATCCGGTGTAGATTTCATCCGCGGCAAATACGTAAGGGCTAACAAGTAGCATGACCATGGTTAATAGTTTTCTCATGATGGACTCCATCTATAGATTGATTGCTGGTGATAAATCGAAGGTAAAACGCTGTTGATTTATCTGGCATGGTTTAATGGGTTCACAAGGCGAGCCGGGTGCATAAAACATCGAGGCTTGGCCATGTAGATTACGTAAGTGTGTAAAGCTCACCGTATGTGCGTCTTCACGATGCATACAGGTCGCTAAATGAGGCTGTTCGCTATGATGGTGAGAGTGAAATTGAAGTAAGTTCTGCTGATTCTTACCTGTTGTCATAAGCTGATCGTATTTTTCTTGTCGGTAGGCTTGCACTCGCTCTAAATCAACACCGGATGAGAACAGCGGAGAGTCGGTTTCGACTATTTTTTGTTGAATGCCATCCCACATATAGGCGATAACCAAGCCATGGTGTTGAGTTAAGTTCGGCGCGAAAGCTAGCAAGGTAAATGGGGCAAAAGAGTGCAGATCGAGCTTATGAAATGCTTCAGAGAGCTGACTGATATTACGACTCGATGATAGGTTCTTGAGTAACAAACCACGGCTGACTAAAAGTCCATCAGGTACGATGCCTTGATAGTTATTGAGTAGGCATAACGAAAGCCCGAACTCATTGATACTGATCCAGCTACCACCGCCGGTTGGGTCGAGTGGCATGATGATATCGACGCCGTTAACTCGATATTGTTTAGGTGGCATCGCCAGTGTCCGTGTCTTTTGTTCATCACGATTAAAGAAGACCTGATAGCCATTGTCTTCAAGCAGCCAAGATACTGAACACATGATTATTGCTCCCTCAAATAGCTGCTGGTGGTTGGGGCATAACCAAAGGTGTTGCATGTTTCGACATCAAGAAAGGTCGTGATCACCTTGATCATCGCGTAATGATGATTGGCATGCAGCGCGGCAAAGGTGACCTCTCTTTCTAGCGTAGAAGGCAGGCTGGCAAACACTTGTGTATCCATTGAAACTTCGGTTTGGATCATGATGGGCGCTTCGAGATCTCTGCGGTCTATTCGTTCAAGCCAGTTGATCACGTAATGGATCTCTTTCAACGCAATCGACCTGTCGAATTCGACGGGGTGACCACGACGACGAGTGTTGTAATCAACGGTCGCATTCTCTTTTAAAATCAAAGCGTGAAAAAGATCGAGCGTGTGACGGGTATGCTCACCAATAGAACTTGTGACGTGCGGCTTTGCTCGTGTCAGATAGTCGCTGTCAGATATCGCTAACAAAAACTCTAAACCCTGATTCAATATCTCTACCGCTCCCTTGATACTAGGAGAGAAAGAAGTTGGGCGCTCGGTTGGGCTATGGGGTTCATTCATGATCCTCGTACAAAGTTAATCGGTGGTCGGATATTGTTGAACAAGACGTCGCTCTTCTTGCCACGCGTTATATAAGCTCTTAAAAGAAGGAGGCTGGTGGCCTCGCTGTTTTTGCTGAGCGCCAATATCAAAAAGAATGCGGTATTGCAGGAGTAGCGTAGAAAATATCTCTCGCAATGGTGTGTTGCGATCCCAGATATGCCCAGCCTCACTGCTTGCGCCATTGACCTCAAGGATAGTGAAATCCTCGCCGTTCATTAGGCTGTGCATGTCCTTGAATTTGACGTCGAGTCGACCAAAGTGGAAGCCATCGAAGTCGTCGAATATTTCGTCTAAGCGTTCGGTTAAAGCCTGAGTAATGTATTGATTGCCATCGCGGAAGATGCAGCCACGGCTATGGCTACCTGCGAACGCGAGTTGGAACTCTTCGCCCTCTGCGAGCACTTGATCCAATTTATCTTCATGCCTTGGTAGATACAGGTGGCTGAGTTGCCCAGCACGCGGGCTATTTTCAATTAACTGCTTGAGTGTCGACTTGCCATCACCCATCACCATTGGTGAATATTTGAGTGTGATCGAGATGATCTCACCTTGCTTTTTGTTTGGGTAACGAACATAGAAAACCCCCGCTTCAGCTTGATAAGGCGCCTTTTCTTGCAATAGAAAGCGAGCACCATTTGGGAAAAATTCAACATACTGTTCAAGTTGATCTTGTGTGTTGATCAGCTTAACGCCAACACCTCGACAGCCAAGATCCGGTTTAGCCACAATCGGGAAATCGAGATCCGATTGTATGAGTGCACTGCGTGCATCTTCAGCTTGTTTCTTACTGCTAAGATCCGTTTTGGTTAGGGTGATAAACGGAGAGATCCAGCGCTGACTCGATGATCCGGCAAGGCTCAGTATTTCGTGTTTTGATTCGCCTACCATGCCGCTTAACTTGATGCTCGGGTTGGCGATGAGCGGCAGCGCCCAGTCAAAGTGCCGTAACCCTTGCATCAGGCTTTGAATCACCACTGGCGTGTAGAAGAACCAAGTTGGAAGAAACTCATAAGGAGAGACACTGCGCACGGTATCTTTTTCAAGCAAGGGCATGCCTGCATTGATTTGATGTGCTGGAATGATGCGAATATCTTGCGGTGAACTCATGATAATCCTCTAGAGTAGGTTCTATTCATTAATCGATTGCCGATAAACAACAAAGCGATGGCACACGGGATGATGATCCATTGATATTCAGAGGCTTGCAGCCACGCTGATGTCCCTAAATAGTAGATGGCAGAGAAGACAATGCCAGTCCAGATCGCAGTGGCACTAATAACGGCAAACAAGAAAGTAGGCAGTGGGATTGCGAAAAAGCCACTTAAGGTAAAACCGACGGTACGAAGCCCGGGAATAAAGCGGATAACAAAAAGGCTGCTGAAAGCGTTTTGACGTAATTTAGTGCGAAGTGCACGAAAGTATCGGTTGGTGAGGGCTTTGTAACGAACGCCTCGGAAATAACGTCCTGATTTACCTAGGTAATAGAGGCCGATATCTCCTGTGGCAATGCCGATGAAAATGGCAAGCAACGCATATTGAGGAAGCATGAGTCCTTGAGTTGCTAAACCTGCCGCTGTAACAATCGCCAGATCTTCAAGCAAGTAAGAAAGCGCGATAATGCCAAGCATCAGCCATAGCAGCGATTCCTCTCCCGTATTTAACCATGCTTGAATGCTCTCGACGGTGCTCATCAAATGTCCTTATCTATCCCATAGATGAATGGCTTAATGACCATTCATTGAGTGTAGTAAATTAAATAGACAGGAGGAGCGGAGAAAAACTTACAGGCGATTGCTGCTTTTTTATATTTGATTGATTTTATTGGCGGTTTGAGTCGCGCTGTTTGGGTATTGAATTAGCGGGCGTTTACGGTGAGAAAAGTAGGGCAGTGGATTTGGTTTATAAATAACAAAAGAAAAAGGCTGAGTCGTTAAACTCAGCCTTTCAGAACGTTAACTATGGATTACAAGGTAATCTATTTAGTTAGGTCAATCTGGTAAACAGCAAAACCAACATCGTCAGTCGCAACACGTTTCATCGGGTATTGCCCCTTTTCTTTGATGAACTCTGCCGCTTTGTCGCTTGGAGATGTTTCAAAGCGGATATCTAGCTTTTTATCCGTTTTGATTGGCGCAAATGACCAGTTGTTATCAGCCGTTGGGCTCACTTGACCTTGCTCTTTGCTCACTCGAGAGATGTAGTTTGCTAGAACAGTACGGTTCTCATCTGGTGCATCAAATGCGATGAAGTCTTCACCCGTACCTGGGAACTTATTGCTGTATGCTCGGTAGTTGTTGGTTGCGATCAGGAAGTCTTGCTTCACGTCGATTGGCTTACCTTGGTAAGTTAGACCTACGATACGCTCAGAGCCTTCATTAATAACTTTACAGTTACCATCGTATTTTGCTGGTTGTGTAACATCGATTTGGTACTCAACGCCATCGATGACATCAAAGTTGTAAGTGCGGAAGCCGTCCCATTCAACCAACTGCTGTGGTGCGGTCGAATTAACATCTATTTTTTGGAATTGACCAGCAGAACACTCAAGCCACTCTTTTACTTCGTGGCCTGTTACCTTCATTGCAACTAGCGTGTTCGGGTAAAGGTATAAGTCAGCCGCGTTACGGAATGTCAGTTGACCAGATTCAACTTCAGTGAAGTTCGCTGGGTCATTCTTACGGCCGCCTGCTTTGAATGGTGCAGCTGCTGAAAGTACAGGTGTGCCATCTAAGTCTGGATCACCTTGGATGAACTGCTCAACGTAATCTTTTTGCGCAAGGTTCACGATTTGAACAGTTGGATCGTCTTGTACTAGAGACAAGAAGCTGTACATCACATCGTCTGCTTTACCAATCGGTTGGTTAACAAACTCACGAGTACCTGCGTGGTCTTTTTCTAGTGCAGAAACGATGCCTTCATCAGCAGCAGCAAGAGATTTCTTTTCTACCTTGTCGTAGATTGGGCGTGCTTCTGATTGGCCTTTAACAACTTCCCACTTACCGTCTTTTTGTGCAAGTGTTAGATCCATAACACCAACGTGGCTACCCCAGCGGCCTGGCATTACAGCCGCAACGCCGTTCATTGTGCCCGTTTCGTTGTTGATGCCTTGAATGTCATCAAAACCTTTTCCTGGGAATACTGCGTGAGAGTGACCAAATGCGATTGCATCAATGCCGTCTACTTCAGATAGGTAGAACGTTGAGTTCTCTTCGCCATTTTTGTACGGGTCAGTTGATACGCCTGAGTGAGGGATAGCAACGATTACTTCAGCGCCTTCCGCTTTCATTTGAGGCACTAACTCGTTAGCTGTCTCAATGATATCGCGAGCGATCACTTTGCCTTCAAGGTTCTTCTTATCCCACGTCATGATTTGTGGTGGAACAAAACCGATGTAACCCACTTTTACTTCATGTTCTACGCCAGCAGTATCTTCAAAGGTGTGCGTCTTGATGATGTATGGCGTGAAGTAGTGTTCTTTGGTTTCTGCGTCGTAAACGTTAGCACTGATGTACGGGAAATCAGCGTCGTTAATAGATTCTTCTAGGAACTCAAGACCGTAGTTGAATTCGTGGTTACCTAGGTTTGCAGCGTCGTAGCTTAGTTGGTTCATTGCTTTATATGCAGGGTGAACTTCGCCAGCCTCGATGCCTTTGTCTGCCATGTAGTCACCCATTGGGCTACCTTGCAGCAAGTCACCGTTATCAACTAATACGCTGTTGGTTACTTCGCTTTGAGCTTCTTTTACTAGAGTTGCAGTACGTGCTAAGCCGATTTTTTTCGACGGCTTGTCTTTGTAGTAGTCGTAATCCATTAGGTTGGTATGGATATCCGTCGTTTCTACGACACGTAATTTAATCACTTCATCGGTATCTGGTGTTGTTGTGCAGCCTGCTAAAGTCAGACCAAGACCAGCAAGTACAGCCAATGACAAAGGTTTCATTGCAACTTTCATTTTGGAGCTCCAAAGTGGATTAGTAGAAAATTCGTTGCGTAATGTAACAAAATGGAATGAAACAATGATTACAACGAATGTTAATTCGTGACTTAGATCGATTACTTTATAGTGTTCTGCAAGGCGCCTCCCAAAGCTGCTCAATCGATGCGCAACTGATATCGATAATATTAGCCCATTCATTTCACCTATTTATCGATGAATCTCATCCCTTATCAGCTTTTCGAATAAAAAATGAAATTTTAGAATTTCCAGTAATATGAGAGGCTCGTCATAATGCCTATATCAAGGACGTATCAGGCAGATGAATAGCAAGGATAGCTCAAAACGAAGCTTCTGTTTTCTTCTAGTGCCAATACTCCCATTCACTTAAGTGGATGAGTTAAATCCCTTGCTTGGCAAGACCAAGTAATGAATTGCTCGTACTGCGAGCCTTAAAGGAAGCACTGAAATGGACCAAGAACGTTTAACCCACCTAAAACAGCTTGAAGCGGAAAGTATTCATATTATCCGTGAAGTTGCTGCTGAGTTTGATAACCCAGTGATGATGTACTCCATCGGTAAAGATTCTTCTGTGATGCTTCATTTAGCTCGCAAAGCGTTTTATCCAGGCAAGATTCCATTCCCACTATTGCATGTAGATACGGATTGGAAATTCCGCGAGATGATTGAGTTTCGTGATCGTACGGCTAAAAAGTACGGCTTCGACCTTTTAGTACATAAGAACCCAGAAGGTATTGAGATGGGGTGTAGCCCATTCGTACATGGCTCTTCTAAGCATACAGACATCATGAAAACTCAAGGCCTTAAGCAGGCGTTAAACAAGTACGGGTTCGATGCCGCTTTTGGTGGTGCGCGTCGTGATGAAGAAAAATCTCGAGCAAAAGAGCGTGTTTATTCTTTCCGCGATAAGAACCATACATGGGATCCAAAAAACCAGCGTCCAGAGCTTTGGCACACCTACAACGGTCAGGTTAATAAGGGCGAAAGCATTCGTGTCTTCCCACTATCTAACTGGACTGAGCTTGATATCTGGCAATACATCTACCTAGAGAGCATCGATATTGTTCCGCTTTACCTATCTGATAAACGTCCTGTGGTTGAGCGTGATGGCATGCTGATCATGGTTGATGATGACCGTATGGAACTGCAAGAAGGTGAAGTGATTGAAGAAAAAAGCGTTCGCTTCCGTACTTTGGGCTGTTACCCACTAACCGGAGCCGTTGAATCTGAGGCGAATACGCTAACAGGCATTATTGAAGAGATGCTGGTGGCGACGTCCAGTGAGCGTCAAGGTCGAGCGATTGACCATGATCAGTCGGGCTCTATGGAGCTGAAAAAGCGCCAAGGTTATTTCTAAGAATCTAAGGAAAGAAAAATGAATAGTGCAGTAGAAGCCGAATTGGCTGAACTAGGGATTGAAGGTTATCTAAGTCAGCATCAGCATAAATCTATGCTTAGATTTTTAACTTGTGGCTCGGTAGATGACGGTAAAAGTACCTTAATCGGTCGCTTGCTCCATGATACAAAACAGATTTATGAAGATCAGCTAGCAGCGGTTCACTCTGATAGCCAACGAGTGGGTACTACAGGTGAGAAACCTGACTTGGCATTGCTTGTTGATGGTTTACAGGCTGAGCGTGAGCAAGGCATCACGATCGATGTGGCTTATCGCTACTTCTCGACTCAAAAACGTAAATTCATTATTGCTGATACCCCAGGGCATGAGCAGTACACGCGTAATATGGCAACAGGCGCTTCAACGTGTGATCTGGCTGTGATCTTGATTGATGCTCGTAAGGGTGTACTGGATCAAACACGTCGTCACTCGTTTATTTCTAACCTGCTTGGTTTGAAGCATTTCATCGTCGCAGTCAACAAAATGGATCTCGTCGAGTACTCGCAAGATCGTTTTGAGGAGATTCGCGATCAGTACCTAGAGTTTGCTGAAAACCTAGAGGGCGAAACTAATATTCAGATTCTGCCAGTTTCCGCACTTGAAGGTATTAACGTTGCTGCGCCAAGCAAAGAGCTTGCATGGTTCGAAGGTCCGTCTCTATTAGAAGTGTTAGAGAACGTCGACATTGACCAAAAACGCTCTGCGGGCGAATTCCGTTTCCCTGTGCAGTATGTCAATCGTCCTAACTTAGATTTCCGTGGCTTTGCTGGCACCGTGGCTTCTGGTCGTGTCAGCGTGGGTGATGAAATCAAGGCGTTGCCTTCAGGTAAAACTTCTAAGGTGGCAAGCATTGTGACCTTTGATGGTGAACTTGAATCAGCACAAGCGGGTTTGGCGGTAACACTGACTCTTGAAGATGAAATTGATATCAGTCGTGGTGATTTGATTGTGCTGGAAAACGCGCAAATTGAATCTACTAACCATGTATTGGCTGACATCGTGTGGATGACAGAACAACCACTGCAACCGGGTAAAGCTTACGACATCAAGATCGCAGGCAAGAAAACCGTCGGTCAAGTTGAAACGGTTCGTCACCAATACGACATCAACAACCTATCGACTCACGCTGTCGATGAGTTGCCATTGAATGGCATTGGCTTGTGTGAATGGTCACTGAACGAGACTATCGCGCTAGATAAATACCGTGAGAGTGCCGATACCGGTGGCTTCATCGTTATCGACCGACTAACCAACGTGACGGTTGGTGCGGGTTTGATTCGAGACCGTTTGGACTCTGTTGAACAGCAAGTCGGTAACTTCTCTGCATTTGAACTTGAGTTCAACGCATTGGTTCGCAAACATTTCCCTCATTGGGATGCCAAAGATCTAAGCCAACTACTGAAGTCATAAACGACCAAGTAACAGCTTATTGAATCAGGCGGAAACCCATCGTTTCCGCCATAAAGGACGGGTATATGTGGCAACAAGGATTTGTATTAGCGATTTTGCTCGGCATCATTACTTGCCTGCTCGTTACCCGTATTAAGCCAAGCTTTATCTTTGCTGGCGCGGCGTTTATTGCTTTCATGGCTGGCATGATCGACTTGTCGAGCCTAGCCAATAATTTCACTAACTCCTCGTTACTGACTTTAATTCTTCTGATCCTCGCATCAAGTGCGTTGGAGAAAACTCGCTTAATCAGCTGGGTTAGCCGCAATATCTCTGAAGGTAGGCTAGGTACCGTGGTTGCGAAGTTGGGTATTTCCACAGCGCTACTTTCTTCTTTTACTAATAACACAGCGGTGGTTGTCTCTTTGATCGGAGCGATCAAACGCAATCAACAGCACGCGCCATCTAAGTTACTTATCCCTTTGTCATACGCTGCCATTTTAGGCGGAACCCTCACATTGATCGGCACTTCAACCAATTTGATCATCAATAGTTTTGTTGAAGATGCTGGACTGCCAAGCTTAAACTTTTTCACTCCAACCTTGATCGGTTTAGCGGTCTTGGTGGGTGGTGTTTTGATTCTTATCCCTCTGAGTTACTTCTTACCAAGCTACGATGATGGGTCGCAGGACGATCTGCCTTACTTTCTAGAGGCGCGAGTTGAACCTGGCTCACCGTTAGTTGGCCGCAGTGTTAGCGAAAATAATCTCAGAGCTTTGAGAAAATTGTTCTTAGCCGAAGTGATTCGCGACGGTAAGACCACGGCTTCGATTGACCCTGATTTTATTCTTCAAGCTCGTGACCGGTTGCTGTTTTGTGGCGACGTTGAAAGCGTAGCGACACTACAAGAAATTCAAGGGTTGACCCTGTTTGGCCAGCATCACCTTAACGGCCAGAGCTTTGTTGAAGTGGTGGTGAGTTCGTCGGCAAGCTTCTGTAATAAAACCCTCAAAACAAGCCAGTTTAGAGACCGTTTCGATGCAGTTGTAGTTGCTATTCGTCGTGGCCATGAGCGCCTTGAAGGTGGGCTAGGGAATATCACATTGACCGCTGGTGATACCTTGATTTTGGTTCCCGGTAAACGCTTTGAAGAACAGCGCCAGCAACACAACAAAGAGTTTGTGTTGATGAATGACTTGGACTCGAGTGCCAAGCTTGATGCCGATAAATCGACGTTTGTATTGCTCGGTTTTGCCAGTGTGATTGGTCTAGCCCTTGCTGAAGTCGTGCCGATTATCAAAGGGCTGGCTGGTTTCTTACTGTTGCTGGTGGCCTTTGGGGTGGTGCAACTGGGTGAACTCCGTCGCCGTTTTCCGGTTGATATTGTGGTGATCGTTGGCTCCGCTCTGTCTATTGCTCAACTGATGATTTCATCTGGGCTGTCTGAGCGTATGGGGCTGATGTTTATGGAAGCCTTTAATGGCTGGGGCGTGTTTGGTGCGTTAGTCGCGACCTATTTTATGACCTTGGTTCTAACAGAACTGGTTACCAATAATGCGGCCGCAGCACTCTCTTTCCCAATCGGCTATAGCATGGCTATCGGCTATGGCGTTGACCCTATGCCATTCATTATGGCGGTTCTATTTGGTGCCAGTGCCAGTTTTATTTCGCCATACGGCTACCAAACTAATTTACTTGTTTATAGCGTAGGTAATTACCATCTCACGGATTATCTACGTATCGGCATCCCAATCTCGATTGTCTATTCGGGCTTGGTGCTGACCCTGATTCCTTACTTTTTCCCATTTTAATGCTGTTTATTTAAAGGACTAATTATGACCGCAGTACTCAAACCAAAAGATGAGAATGTTGTGTGGCATCAACATTCGATTGATAAAACATTTCGTGCGGATCTGAAATCACAGAAACCAGCTGTGCTCTGGTTCACTGGATTATCTGGTTCTGGGAAATCAACAGTTGCTGGAGCATTAGAAAACCGCTTAGCCCAACTTGGTTACCATACTTACTTATTGGATGGCGACAATGTCCGTCATGGGTTATGTAGCGACCTTGGCTTCTCAGAGCAAGACCGTCGAGAGAATATTCGTCGTATTGGTGAGCTCGCTAAATTGATGGCGGATGCGGGTTTGATCGTGTTGTCAGCGTTTATCTCTCCACATCAAGCGGAGAGACAGTTGGTACGTGATTTATTACCGGAAGGGGAGTTTCTTGAGGTGTTTGTGAACACACCACTTGAGGTGTGTGAGCAGCGTGACCCGAAAGGCCTGTATAAGAAAGCACGAGCGGGAGAAATCCCGAACTTTACTGGTATTAGTTCAGTGTACGAAGCGCCTAAGCATCCTGAGATAGATCTTCCTGCGGGCGAAAAGACACTCGATGAACTGGTCGAATTGTGTATTGATGCTTTAGAGAAGCGTAATATTTTATCCAATTGAGATCGCTGGTATGACTAAGGCTACTCTCCTGTTTATCTGCTTAATTCACTACGGATAAATAGTGCAGCCTTGGTTTTCCGAGACAAGAACCCTATCCTCTAGATTCTCTTCACTCTTATCAATACTCTTCACAGCGTACACCGTCTATTTTTTACAGTATCGATTGTCTAGACGGTGTAGTTCACACTGCTTTTAACTTCTGTTTGAACCATAAACTTTTGGCTCAATAGCGCAATCAGTTGGTCGTAATACTGCGTGTTAGGCTTGTTGCCAAGTAAGTTGCACAGCTCATTGCCTGTTGGACTGAATCGGTAGTAAATCAGCTTCACCCCTTTTGATAATGGTGCCAGTGACATGCCCTTACCTTGATAAGTTAAGTGCAGAGCTGGATCGAAATCAATCTCTCCAGATTCTAGTTCTGTGCCCAGAATAATCCCGAGTTCAATCAAGTGGAGCAAGCTAGAATAGGGAAGGTTGTGTCCACCAAGATTGATGGTGTTGGTGGTGTCCCTTTTACCAAAGCTGAAGATTCCAGCATGGGATTTAAAGCCGAGTAACAGTTTTCTGCTGTTATCACTACCAAAGCTACAACCAAGTGACGCGGCTCTTTGCAGGGTGAGCGCTTCTTTTGGTGTCATGTCTTTTAAGATCTGCAGCGCTTTCATCGAAGTCGAGCCTGGGTTGGTGACTTCTCGTTTCAGTACTTGAGCCCATAGCCTCTGCATCGATGTATTGTGGATCTCTTGTGCCATATCGAAGAAACGGTATAGCCAGTCCTGATCAGGGTCTCCAGCCGCTTCATCTTTACATGAAGAGTGTGCCAACTTTAGAATCTGTTCTAGGTTCTTTTGGCGAAGTTCTCTACGTTTTTTCTCTCGTAATAGTGCCCGTTCGATAAGCGTACTCTCAGCTTTATCGTTTGGCTTTGCACTATGACTAATTAAGGAATCTAGGCCGAAGCTTTGTGCGATGTGCCGCATTTTGCTTGCACTGTCGGCAATATGAGGCTTTTTCTCATGCTTGTGCTGTGTATCGCTAGCATGCTCAATGATCACTGGCTGTTTGGTTTCTGACATAAGAGTACCCTAAGGAAACGACTTAACTGTCTAAAATGTAACTCTTTATCTTATTGGTGGCTAGATTTTGCGTGCAGAGTTGAAGGTTTCAACAAAATTTTACTTTTGCTAATGATAATAAAATGTTAAATTTGTTGTAATTCTCAAGGAGGAGTTATGAATCAAGTCAATGATAACAAGCTGAAGAAACAGCTTAGTATAGGGTTATTACTCGCTACTTATGTCGCTGTTCTAGCGTACTTATCTAATTACATCGCATAATTTAGAATAAAATCATCGTTATTAAACTGTTATTGAATGATCTCACTCGTTCAGTGACGGCAGCTCATCCTTGAGCCACCCTTCTAATGACTACATGTCGTCATATTCTTCAATCGCAGTACCTTCAATAAGATAACCGGTTTGAGCTAAGTCGTGGCTTATTGACTCGGTTTTTAGTGTACCTACTAAATAAATCACATCCCATAGCTGCTGTATTGGTGCACCTTTAGGGAACTTCACGTAGATGATTTGGTTCGGCGGCGGTGGCGGTACGTGGATACATGCGCCAAAGTACGGTACTAAGAGAAACTCAGTGATCATGTTCTCATCGCCTTCCAATGGAATCACAAAGCCAGGAATCTTGACTGTGCTGCCATTCAGCTCTGGGCGAACAGCGCCAAGTGTCGATTGTTGAGGTTTGTCCATACTGTCGTGGTTAACCATAGGCATACCAAATGAGTCGAGTTGTGCTCGCTCTGACTCTGGAATCAAGTCAATCCAATCGAGTGTTAATACCGATTCGTCAGTCTGAGTGGTTTCAGCGTGAGCTGTGCTGATAAATGGGAACATAAGTAACCCAAGTATCAGTAGGAATTTGCGTTGCATCGTAGGTTCCTATTTTAGATTCGGATAGTCATGCCATCAGACAATGACTGACGGTAAGCTCTGAAAGCGGGAATAAAGCCAATAATGATTCCGGCAACTTGCACCAACATAAGCAGTTTCCACTCATGGGGTGTGATTGCGGATATCGATATGTTGATACCATAACTTTGTTGCACAATAGGAGCAACTACTGCGATTAGGGCAAACAACACGGCAACACCCAATGTGATACCGAGGAAGGTTAGGGCACTTGCTTCACTGATCAGTAAACCGAACACATGACGAGGCCTTGCTCCCATCGCGCGCAGAATGGCCATCTCTCGACGTCTTTCTTGCAAGCTAGTGAGTAGACTACTCAGCATCCCTAACAGTCCCGCGATTACCACAAACCCTGAAACAATCAGTAGTGCTTGCTCTGCTACGGCCATCATTCCCCACAATTCGTGAAGCGCAATACCTGGCATAATGGCGCTCAACGGTTCTTGGCGGTAGTTATTGATTTCTCGTTGCAGTGCAAAGGTTTGGATCTTCGATTTAAGGCCAACCATCATCGCGGTAATCTGCTTTGGTTGGAAGTCACGTTGCTTTAGCGCTTCAGCATTCGGTGTGTGGCCTAGGTTAGCCCCCGATTCCCAACCAACGTGAATCGCTTCAATGGCCTCTAACGAAACATGCACCGTTTTATCTACTGGTGTGCCGGTTGGCGCGAGTATTCCGACAATGGTGAAGGGCAGGTTGTCGTGGCGACTGAAGGCGACATCACTGATACCGTGCGCCAGAATGATGTGACCACCAATCTTGTAATCTAACTTCTTCGCGACATCGGCACCAATCACGACATCAAATAGCTGATTGAACTCTTTGCCTTGTTGAAAAGTAAGTGGTTGCTTACTTCCATAGCGATAATTATCAAAGTAACTATGGTTAGTGCCCATTACACGAAAGCCTTTATGTGAATCTCCCAATGAGATGGGTATCGCCCACTTTACTGCATTGTGCTGGCTAAATTCTTGATAGCTTTTCCAGTCGATGTTGTTGGTTGCATTACCAATCCTAAATACCGAATAAAGCAGTAGGTTTACCTGACCAGAGCGGCCACCAACAATAAGGTCGGTACCTGAAATCGTATTAGCAAAACTGCTCTTTGCTTCGGTTCTTACACGTTCAACACCGAGTAATAGAATCACTGACACTGCCACGGTGAGAATCGTCAGAATAGCGGTGGCTTTACGGTTGAGTACGCTTTTTAGGGCTAAGTGAGTAATTACTTTCATACGACAACCTTAGCTTGGTTAACGGTTTTTAAATCTATGGTTCGGGTGAACAGCTTTTCTAATGTTGGATCGTGACTGACAAATATCAGAGTAGACCCGGCTTGATTTGCTTGCTCTAGTAACAATTCGATGAAGGCTTCTCGGTTGTCATGATCCAAAGCCGAGGTTGGCTCGTCGGCAATAATGATTTTCGGTTGGCCGATCAAAGCGCGAGCGGCAGCAACACGTTGTTGTTGACCAATGCTCAACTCGGTAACAGGCTTGTCCATTAGAGCTTGAGGTAGCTTTAATCTGAGCAACAACTCTTGAGCGGTTGCTTGCAGGCTGTTCTGACTTTCAGTGACTTGCTGCTTACGAATCTTAGAAAACTGACAAGGAAGCGTCACGTTGTCGATCACTGACAAGTAAGGAAGCAGATTAAATTGTTGGAATATATAGCCAATATGATCGGCTCTGAACTTGTCCCTCTGACGAGGTGTTAGCTGTGTGAGGTCTTGGCCAAGGATAGATACTTCGCCTTGTTCAGCTTGGTTGATTCCGGTCAGTAACCCTAACAATGTTGATTTCCCGCAACCACTAGGCCCTTTGATGAAAAGGTGCTCTTGGGCTTGGATATGCAGTGAGGGGATCTCTAGCGTTGGGGGTAATTCAGGCTTCCAACGAAAGCTGATATTTTCGAGTTTGACCACAAGTGATGAACTGTCAAAAGACATATTAGCTCCAATGATTAAAGCGGTGTATTTACTGGACAGCTATTAGAAAAATAAATTCCCAGAACACACCGATTTGCACAACCAAGTAAGTGACTACTTACTTGGCTGCGTATCTACGTTTAATTCAATCTAATACGGATTAGAATCGAAAACTAATACGATCTGCGTTAAGCACTTCTTGAATTTGAGCGCTGTCAGTTAGAAGGTTTACCGTCATTGATTTTGTGTTGCTGAACTTAGAGAACCATTGAGTGCTCACGGTATCTAGCTTCGCAATATCTGAACATTGGTAATGGTACTCGACAGTGAATTCGCCGTGCCCACCTTCTGAATGGTCGTGGCCTTCATGGTCATCATGATCGTGTTCTGCATGGTCATGGCCTTTGTGGTCATCATGGTCGTGTTCTGCGTGATCATGGCCTTTGTGGTCGTCATGATCGTGTTCAGCGTGGTCATGGCCTTTGTGGTCGTCATGATCGTGTTCAGCGTGGTCATGGCCTTTGTGGTCATCATGATCGTGCTCTGCGTGGTCATGGCCTTCATGGTCATCATGATCGCCTTCCAAGGTGTTCGTCACCGACTTGAACTTCAGAGTACAGCTTGCATTTTTGAAACCAAATAGCTCATCTGGCTTGTTTAATTGCGCAATCGCTTGTTCAAATACTTTCTTTTGCTCAGCAGTTTCTGGAGCATGTTCAAAGCCAACCACATCAGCGCCGGGAGCTGTTACTTCAACAAGTAGTTCTTGCCCATCTTGAGCGATGTTCACCTCAACTTTACCGTGCACGTGTGCTTCGTGAGAGCGGAATTCTTCGTTAGCTAGAACATTAGTAGAGACAGTCATACCGATAACAACGGCTAGAATAGTAGGTTTCATGTTTTTTTCCTGAATAAAGGTTAATTAAAAAGTAGTGGTAATTAAGAAATCTTTACAGGAGGTGAACGTGCTAAATAAGCGAAATACAGGCGCTGTAACGAAACGACTGACTCTGTGATAGCGACAGTAAATTCCGAATGGAACTCTGGGATCTGTGGAAGTGAATGCGCCGTTATGAACTGATTTATCGAAAACAGCTCACAATGATGTGAAGAGTGATGATGTGGGTCGATATCCACAATATGTGTCGCTGCTAACACGCTCAACATGAGCATCAGCCCAAGCAAGAAGCCTGTTTTACGTTTCACATTATTAGGTGTGTTTTTCCACATCAGGATGATTAACCACAGAATTAAAAAAGGATACTGTTATAATATAACAATATCCTTTGGTCAGGTCTCGAAAAAGACGCGAATATCTTATTAAAGGCTCGCTTTAATCAACTCAATAACTTGAGTGACTTCTGAGTCGTTTAATGCCCCTTCTTTAACAAACAATATTTTACCTTGCTTGTCTTGAACGATAATCGCTGAGCTCTCTTCTTTTAAAGCCCATGATGACGCTACGGTTCCGTCTTCATCTAGCACCATAGAAGACCATGGAAATTCTTCTTTGCTACTTTCTGCTGACGATTTAACAAAAGACCCAGTCCCCCAAATCGCATCATCTTGGTTGATGATGGTAGTGGTTTGGTAGCTGTCTTCTGCGAATTTCGATGCTGTAATTGCTGCCATCAGTTGTGCGTTGAGCTCTTTCGAGCTGCTACGGCCAGCAATAGCTTGAACGACGCGAACTTTACCTAGAAGATCATTGGTTGCCCAAGCTTGATATCCAGTATTTCCGTCGTTTAGTACGATTTCACCATAGTTGCTAACATCGACAGCAGGCAGAGTTGCACCGACTGATAGATTATGAGCATTGGCGAAAAGTGGAGAGGCTGCGGCTAAAAAAGCCAGTAGAGTTTTGTTTTTCATTATATTTTTGTTCCGCTTATTGGTTTGCTCTGGAAGTATAATATGAAATTTGAAAAATGCCTCTTTAACTTTTTTATCGTACGGCGTAGAAATAAGTTGCAGGCTTGTTACCAAAAGGTATAATGCATCAATATCGAGATGAACAATAGATTATCTTGCTGTTTGCTAAAGGAATTAGCGATTTAATGTGCTTTGAATACGTTGGTGTTCAGGTACGTGGCTGTAGTACTCAAATGGAATTGAGGTTGTATTATGTTAAGAAAATTTTCTACTTACCGTCCACATCAGGTGGCGCGTTTCGTTAAAGTCCTGTTCAAAGGCCAGTTTGCTATAGAGGGTATCGGAGAGTTTCGCTTCGACCAAGGCAAAGTGCTTCTTCCTGAAGTTTCAGACAAACAAAAGCTCACTATTTTTAAAGAAGTTAACGGCACGATTGCTGCGTTGCCGGTGTAACTGACTGTTATAGATTTGCATTGCGTCAAATAGATTTCCAATGAAAAAGGGATTCCTAGCGGAAGCCCTTTTTTAATGGATGTTGTTCTAGTTTGTATGCCTAATACCAATCGTAGTAAATAACTGTTCATCCTAGCTGGTTAAAACACTCGATAACATCGTTAGAAATTTTGATTGTAGAATAACTACTTATCGAAAATTTCTGCCTTGTTCTCAAGCATTTTTCCTGCGCTATTTATGATCACTTACTTACTGTGATTGGTATAACACATTATTGCGGAGGGAAGCACACACCTGTTCCACCCAATCCACAATAACCATTCGGATTTTTAGCTAGGTATTGCTGGTGGTAGGTTTCTGCGAAAAAATATTTTCCAGCAGGCAGAACTTCCGTTGTGATTTCGTTGCCCAATGATTCAGTCATTGCTCGTTGGTATTCACGTTTAGAGTGCTCAGCGATAGTCTGTTGTTCTTCGCTGAAGGTGTATATCGCAGAACGGTATTGAGTCCCTAAATCGTTGCCTTGGCGCATCCCTTGAGTTGGGTCATGACGCTCCCAAAAGGTTTTAAGTACTTGAGCGAGAGATGTTTGTTCGCTATCAAAAATGACACGAACGACTTCGGTATGGCCAGTTTGTCCGCTACATACCTGCTCATAAGTGGGGTTAATCGTGTATCCACCAGCGTAGCCAACAGATGTTGAAATAACGCCGTTCAACTGCCAGAACAAACGCTCAGCTCCCCAGAAGCATCCCATACCAAGTAGGACTTCTTGTTGAGAACCCGTAGGAGCATTGAGCAAGTCAGTTTGATTGACGAAATGGCGCTCAGTGATTCGGATTGGGTCAGCATTTCCCGGTAATGCGGTTGCTGCGGAAACCAGTTGTTGTTTGTTTAGCATGTTATATTCCTTTTCGCATACGTTTACCGCGTTAGTTAACATTAGATCTAGGTTTATATTAACTGGAGGCTCATATTAACGGCCGGTTAATATTGATTAAGTCTTTACATTAGACCGTGTTATTGCCGGATTTATTGCAGACTCAATGTCGTTTTAGCGGTATGATTTCTTTTCACTTATTAACGTATTGATAACTTCTTCACCAATTAAACATGATAAGAAAAACTTTACCAGTTCTGATTGGCACTCTACTGTCATCGACGCTCGCTTTTGCTGACGTTTCCCTTGATATTAAAGGGTTGGATGGCGCGCTTGCAGATAATGTGGATGCTTATCTGAGTGCGATTCCTGAAGAAGAGTATTCGGTCTCATTAAGATTTCAATCTCGCTTGGAGTCGATGATCAACGAAGCGTTGAATGCATTAGGCTACTACCAACCTAATATCACATTTACTCATTCTGAAGATGATACCGAATTGACTGTTACGGTTGAGCCGGGAGAGCCAGTTGTTATTTATGCTTCAGATATTGTTCTGACTGGTGAAGCCAAAGATGATCCTGATTTTTTGGCCTTAATAGCTAAGAGCAAGTTGTCTAAAGGTTCGATTTTGAATCATGGTAATTATGACTCTTTAAAATCATCGATCCGCAACCTTGGATTAGCGAAAGGCTACTTTGATGGGGCGTATGACCTTAGTAAGCTAGAAGTGGCTCCTGAATTAAACCGCGCTTATGTTCGTCTTCATTACAACAGTGGTATTCGTTATCACTTTGGCTCTACTCAGGTTACTGGTAGCCAAATAGAAGAAGAGAAGGTGCAGTCACTTAAACCATTTGAAGATGGCGAACCTTACTCGATAACCAAAGTTGGCGAATACAACCAAAACCTTTCCAATACGGATTGGTTCTCTTCAGTCTTTGTTGAGCCTGATTTAAGTCAATTGGGTGAAGGTCGAGAAATTCCGATGAAGGTAAGCCTTGCTCCGCAAGCGCGGAACCAAATTGAAACGGGTATCGGTGTATCAACAGACTTGGGTGTAAAAGGTACCCTTAAATGGAAGAAACCTTGGGTTAATGAGAAAGGTCATAGTTTTAATAGTAGTTTATCGATCTCCAAGCCTGAGCAGACTATTACGGCGGCTTATAAAATCCCATTGGATGACGTGCTTAATGACTACTATCAAATTAAGTATGGAATGAAGAATCTGGATAACCGTGATACCAAGAGTTTGGAGTCAAACTTAGCCTTAGAAAGGTACTGGCGTCTAGATAATGGTTGGCAACGCACGGTATTCATTCGATACCTAGTCGAAAACTATAAACAAGGTTTACAAGACGATTTGGCGCAGTTTGTGTTGCCAGGTGTCTCTTTCTCACGCACTCGAACCCGAGGCGGTTCAATGCCGATGTGGGGCGATAAACAAACCATCATGGTTGAAGCGGCTGATGATACCTTGTTATCTGAAACCCAAGTCGTACGTTTTCAAGGGCAAACCGCATGGATTCGAAGCATTGGTAATAACCACCGAGGTTTAACCCGCCTTCAATTCGGCGGAAACTTTGCGGACGAATTTGATAAGTTATCTCCTTCTTTAAGATTTTTTGCGGGTGGTGATAATAGCATCCGTGGTTATGGCTATGAGTCTATCTCTCCTCGAGATGAAAGTGACGCACTAACGGGTGCGAAATTCATTGCAACCAGTTCGTTTGAATACCAATATCGCTTAGTTGGGAATTGGTGGGGAGCGGCTTTCTACGATATTGGTGATGCATTCAATGACACGCCAGAGTGGAAACATGGTACTGGTGTAGGGATTCGCTGGGCGTCCCCCGTCGGTCCTGTGAGTTTAGATTTTGCTTGGGGTCTAGATGCGAAAAAAGGTGATGAGTTCCAACTGCACTTTAGTTTAGGGCCAGAATTATGATCAAAGTGGTGGGTCAGTGTATAAAGTGGGCGTCGATTTCATTGACGTCGATTTTGCTATTGTTAATCGCCCTACTAGGTTTTGTTTTGTTCACCAATTCGGGGTTGAATACTGTGTTGTGGGGCGCCGAAAAAGCATTGCCACAACTGAAAGTGGAAAGTACTAAAGGCGCTCTTTTCCCAAGCTTTACGCTTAACAATGTTCAGTTTAAAGATGATAGCCTACATATCGATACCAAGGTTGAAAATTTGGCATTGGCTATCAATCCGCGCTGTCTGCTCGACCCTAAAGTTTGTGTTGACCGCTTAGCGATTCAAGGGCTGGATTTTGCACTTACTGAATTGCCTCCAGCTTCTACAGAAGAGGCAGAACCTACTCCGCCCGTAACATCGGTAAAAACACCACTACCAATCGTCATTAATCGAATCGCTTTATCTGATATCAAACTGAATATCTTAGGTCATGAAATTGAATGGGGTTTGTTCTCTACTGCCCTGAGTATGCAGGGGGAAAAGCTGACAGTATCTCCAACCTTATTCAATGATCTTAAGGTTAAACTTGCAGAGTCTACTGAAGACCCACAATCAGAAATCGTCGAGCCAGATACTGCAGCTAAGACAGCTATCGAGTTGCCTGAAGTCTTAATTCCTTTGCAGGTTGTACTTGAGCGTTTTGATCTCAACAATTTCACTTTAGAACAAGAAACATCGATTGTGGTAAACCATCTTGGATTAGAAGCTCGAGCAGGTAAACATACAGTCGATGTTTCTACTCTCGAACTCGATATGCCACAAGCAAGCGCGAACCTAACGACGAAGGTTGAGCTCAAGGGCGGCTATCCGCTAGAGCTTTCTTTGGGTGCGTTGGTGAAAGAAACCGATCTTGCTGGTCAGAAACTGTCTCTGAAAGCACAAGGCAGCGTGGCTAAGCTGCACTTAGATTCTCAGCTTTCTGAATTGATTGAGGCTCAACTGTCTGGTGATATTCAACCCTTAGAACCGACTCTGCCATTTGACCTTGTTTTAGAGGGAGGTAAAGCGCAATGGCCTTTGACAGGTAAAAGTGACTACCAAACTGCAATTGATAAATTCAAAGCCGATGGTTCATTAGATGGTTTTAATGTGCAGCTTAAAGCGGAAGCCGATGGTAAGGAGATACCTGCATTAGCAATAGATCTGCAAGGTAAAGGCACCACGGAACAGATTGAACTTGAACGCTTGAAACTGAATACCTTGGGTGGCGAACTAAATGGTGTAGTCAAAGCGAACTGGAAGAAGCTCGTTAATTGGCAAGCCGATGTGACGCTCAAAGACATACAACCGGGTCTGCAGTGGCCAGAAGCCGAGGGTAACATTAGCGGAAGCATCGTTACTTCGGGTGAACTGACACAAGCGGGTGGTTGGGCGATTGAACTGCCTAAGCTCGATATCGAGGGGATCCTACGTGAATACCCTCTGGATATTAAAGGGCAGTTGTCAGCGTCAGATCGCAGCGCGAGCGGTGAACCTAAACTGAAAACCAGTGGTTTGAGCTTGGCTCACGGTGTTAATTCGATTAAGGCTCAAGGGCAACTGGATAAGCAATGGGCTATGGGCGTTGCGATTAATTTCCCACAGTTAGATAAGAGTGTTCCAGAGCTGACGGGTAAAGTGATGGGTAATATCCAGCTTAGTGGCCCAACGAAAGAGCCAAAGGTCGATCTCGCGCTTAATGTTGATAAGGTCGATTGGAATAACGAAGCAACATTAGAATCCTTATCGCTTAATGGCTCAGTGGTTCCTCTGCCATTGCCTGAAGCTCAAGCCGATCTTGTATTAAAAGCTAAGAACTTAACCTATCAAGATCAAAGCCTGGAAAGCATTGGTCTAACCGTGAGTGGTGGCGAGAAGAAACACACTGTGACACTTGATGTGATATCCGACATCGTGTCGACCAGTTTGGCTATCTCTGGAGAATTGATTCAGAAGCCTTCTCTTATTTGGGATGGGTCGTTAGACAGAGTCAGAATTACCACTCAGCAGGGGCCTTGGGTATTAGATCAACCTGTCGCAATTAAGGCGGATGTCGATAAGCAGTATGCCGACGTTCAAGCGCACTGTTGGAAGCAATCGGGTTCGAGTGTATGTCTGGATGAAGACGTGCGTGTCGGAAAGTCGGGTGAGGCCAAATTGGCGATCAACCAATTCGATTTCGAACAGATTAAAGCGCTCATGCCTAAAGAAACGCAATTACAGGGCTTAGTTAATGCGACGGCTCATGCCAAGTGGTCAGAGCAAGGTGAACCTGAGGTGACGGTAAGCGTCGATATGCCGAAAGGTCAGGCTGTTCAACAAGTTGGTGAGCCAATCACACTCGGTTGGGAAAGCGTTGCATTGAATGCCCAACTAAAAGACAACCAACTGAACGCCGACTTTAAACTGGATGTTTCCGACAATGGTGACCTGTCTGGCTCGGTGTCGTTACCAGACATTCTCGCAGAAGACAAAATGGTCGATGCGGCAATTAAGCTGACAACTTTCCATCTGGACTTCTTACAGCCAATCCTCGGCGAATACAGCCTGTTGAAGGCCGATCTTGAGAGTGACCTACAGGTAAAAGGCTCTTTGATGCATCCTCAAGTCTTTGGTCAATTCTCTGTTGATGGTATTCAAGTCAAAGGCGATGTCACACCAGTCGATATTAAAGATGGTCGTATTGACCTCGATTTTGACGGCTACAGCGCGAAGTTAGATGCCAATGTTGAAACACCCGATGGTCACCTTGATATCGAAGGCTCCGGGGATTGGCAGGATCTTAAAGCATGGCACTCTAATGTCAGAGTGTTTGCCGACGAGTTGATGGTTGATATCCCGCCTATGGTTAAGGTGAAGGTCGTGCCTGATATGACCATTGATGTCACACCGGAATTGGCGAAAATCACTGGTGATATCGCATTACCGTGGGGACGTATTGTTGTCGAAGACTTACCACCGTCAGCGATCGGCGTCTCTTCTGATCAAGTTATCTTGAATAAAGATCTTGAGCCAGAGAGCGAAGACACGATTCCATTCAATGTGATGACCAATATTAATATCTCCATTGGCGATGACTTTAAACTGTCTGCTTTTGGTCTTGAAGGTGATTTGGTCGGCAAGCTTAACGTGGCTCAAAAAGATCAAGGTCCTTTTATCACAGGTGAGGTAAATATCGTCGATGGTACTTACCAATCCTTTGGACAAGATCTCTTGATCAAAGAAGGTAAGATTCTAATGAATGGTCCTCCAGATCAGCCATATGTAGCGATCAATGCGATACGTAACCCTGATAATACTCAGGATGATGTGACAGCTGGTATTCGAGTGACAGGCCCGGCGACAGAGCCGACCATCGAAATTTATTCTGATCCTGCGATGCCGCAAGCCAATGCGTTGTCTTATATTTTGCGTGGTCAAGATATTGATGGTGAGTCGAATGGTTCAATGACAACGACCTTAATTGGCTTAAGCTTGGCGAAGAGCGGCAAGGTTGTCGGCGAAATTGGTGAAGCTTTTGGCGTACAGGACTTGCAATTGGATACTGCAGGTTCTGGAGATGATTCCCAGGTTACGGTCAGTGGCTACATTCTCCCTGGTTTACAGGTGAAGTATGGCGTAGGTATCTTTAACTCGTTAGGTGAGTTTACTGTTCGTTATCGATTGATGCAGGATCTCTATGTTGAAGCCGTATCGGGGCTAGACAGTGCCGTGGATCTTCTCTATCAATTTGAATTCGAGTAACACTTGAGTCGTGATTGATTAGCGGATGACGAATGCTGAGGAGGGGTTATGCAGCAACTTGTTTTTGTTTATGGAACCTTGAGGCAAGGTCAGTCCAACCACCACTATTTGCAGCAGTGTGAGTGCTTAGGAAGGTTTGACACCCCTGAGGAGTATGCTCTTTTTGATTTAGGTGCCTATCCGGCGATGATTTCTGGAAAGAAAAATGTCGTTGGCGAGGTCTATATCATTAACGATGAAGTTTTGGCTTCGCTCGATCGGCTAGAAGATGTTCCTGTTGAGTATCGTCGCGAACAAATAGAGACTATATTTGGACTAGCATGGGTATATTTGTATCAGCTTGATCTAACGGCTAATAAAGAAATACTTTCGGGTGACTGGTGTAAGCGAGACAACCCGTAACATCTATGTATTCTGAGTTGTCGAACAAAAAGCCAGCATGTAAATGCTGGCTTTTTTAATGGCGTTAATTTGAAAAATAAGCGAGACGATTAGTCTCGGTTAAGTTCAAGGAACTCTTCTACCTTTTTCACCATGTTCTTAGAACCGACAAAGAAAGGCACACGTTGGTGCAGTTCTGTTGGTTTTATATCCATGATGCGTTGGGCGCCATCGGAGGCAATACCGCCAGCTTGCTCCATGATGAAGGCTATTGGGTTGCACTCGTACAGCAGACGCAGTTTACCTTGAGGGTGGCTTTGTGTACTCGGGTATAAGTAGATACCGCCTTTCAGAAGATTACGGTGGAAATCTGATACTAGAGAACCGATGTAACGTGATGTGTAAGGGCGATTGTCGCTTGGCTCATTTTCTTGGCAGTACTTGATGTACTTCTTAACACCCGTAGGGAAGCGAATGTAGTTACCTTCGTTGATGGAATAAATCTTACCTTCATCAGGGATCATCATGTTTTCATGAGACAGACAGAAGGTGCCCAGAGATGGGTCGTAGGTGAAGCCATTTACACCTGCACCAGTTGTGTAAACAAGCATAGTTGAAGAGCCGTAAATTACGTACCCCGCGGCTACTTGCTTGTGTCCTGGCTGTAGAAAGTCTTCTTGTGTTGGTGGGGTACCAACAGGCGATACTCGACGATAGATAGAGAAGATTGTACCAACAGATACATTGACATCGATGTTTGAAGAACCATCAAGTGGGTCCATCAGAACGACGTATTTTGCGTTTTTGTTGAGCTCTTTATTGAAGGCGACAGCTTCGTCTTCTTCTTCACTTGCAACACCACAAACTTGATCACGAGCTTCTAGAGCCGCTTTAAACTTGTCGTTCGCGTAAAGGTCTAGCTTTTGCTGTTCTTCACCTTGAACGTTGTCTGTACCAACAGCGCCAGTGATGTCGACTAGACCAGCCTTGTTGATCTCACGGTTAACAATTTTTGCAGCAAGTCGAATAGACGACAAAAGGGATGATAGATCACCGCTTGCATGGGGGAAGTCACTCTGTTTCTCAACAATGAACTCACCAAGGGTGCGCATCTCAGACATGTTATTTCCTTAAACTTCTCTCAATATTAGGGGGATTTGAGCACTATAGAATTTGCCTCTTACTCGGGCTTTATTCACCTAGACGCCTACTTAAATTCTAAAGGTTAGATCTTTTTAATGGTAATGAACTAAGCGACGCAGATCTCACTTACTATGTCGACTAAATTTGTTTTGCATTGCTACTCGCTTTTAATCGCCATTTAATGATAATGAGTGCAGTAGTTTGATTTAGACATGGTTCATTTAGCCAAGCGTTTGGAAGCAATTTATGCATATTCATATCTTAGGAATTTGTGGCACCTTCATGGGAGGTGCTGCGGTATTGGCTCGTCAATTAGGTCACAAGGTTACCGGTAGTGACGCGAATGTTTACCCACCAATGAGCACTTTGTTGGAGTCTCAAGGGATTGAAATTATTGAAGGGTTTAACCCAAGCCAGTTAGAACCAAGGCCTGATCTCGTGGTGATTGGTAATGCGATGAGTCGTGGCAACCCGTGTGTTGAGTATGTATTGGATAACAACCTTAGATACACCTCAGGCCCGCAATGGTTGCAAGAGTTCTTGTTGCATGATCGTTGGGTATTAGCGGTATCGGGAACGCATGGCAAGACAACAACATCGAGCATGCTGGCTTGGATTTTAGAAGACTGTGGCTATGCGCCTGGCTTCTTAGTGGGCGGCGTGTTAGGTAACTTTGGTATCTCTGCTCGCCTTGGTGAAAGCATGTTCTTCGTGGTCGAAGCTGACGAATACGACAGTGCTTTTTTTGATAAACGATCTAAGTTCGTTCACTACCACCCAAGAACCTTGGTAATGAATAACCTCGAGTTCGATCATGCTGACATCTTCGATGATCTTGAGGCGATTAAGCGTCAGTTCCACCACTTAGTGCGCACTGTGCCAGGTAATGGCCGAATTTTCTCTCCTAAAGAAGATACGGCGATTCAAGATGTTTTATCTCGCGGATGCTGGAGTGAGACAGAATCGAGTGGTGAACAAGGTGATTGGGATGCCAAGAAGCTGGTCAAAGACGGGTCTCAATTTGGAGTGTACTTCCAAGGCGAATGCGTAGGAACTGTCGACTGGGATTTGGTTGGCGACCATAACGTCAATAATGCTTTGATGGCGATTGCAGCTGCGCGACATGTAGGGGTGACACCTGATTTAGCGTGTGAATCGTTGGCGAAGTTCATCAACACCAAACGTCGTCTAGAGTTTAAAGGCGAAGTGGCAGGCGTTTCTGTCTACGACGATTTTGCTCATCACCCAACGGCAATTGAATTTACGCTGGGCGGTTTACGTAATAAGGTCGACACGAAAAAAATAATTGCCGTTTTAGAGCCTCGTTCTGCCACAATGAAACGTGGAGTGCACAAAGAAACGCTGGCTGATTCGTTGAAGCAAGCGGATTCTACTTACTTATTCCAACCCGATAACATTGATTGGTCAGTACAAGACGTCGCCGATGCGTGTCACCAACCCGCGCACGTGAGTGATAACATGGATGCATTCGTTGCTAAAATTGTCTCTGAGGCACAAGCGGGTGACCAAATCTTGGTAATGAGTAATGGTGGCTTTGGTGGTATTCACCAGAAACTGTTGGATGGATTGGCACTCAAAGGTTAACGCATCCTCGACCTTATAATTTGAAGTAATTGAGAACATGACAAAACACGATAAAGCGATAACTCTGGCTTTCACTGGCGCATCCGGTGCGCCTTATGGCCTGCGTTTACTTGAATGCCTTTTGGCCGCCGATTATCAGGTCTACTTGCTGATATCATCGGCAGCGCGAGTGGTGTTGGCGACCGAGCATGAACTTAAGTTACCTGCTGGGCCAGATGCTGCGAAACAAGCTTTGGTTAAGCATTTAGATTGCGACCCAGAAAAGCTGGTGGTGTGTGGCAAAGATGATTGGTTCTCACCGGTTGCATCTGGTTCAGCAGCACCGAAGCAGATGGTGGTGTGTCCATGCTCTGCAGGAAGCTTGGCATCGATTGCTCATGGCCTATCAGATAACTTAATCGAGCGTGCAGCCGACGTGGTTATGAAAGAGCGAGGACAGTTGTTGTTGGTGGTTCGTGAGACGCCATTTTCTACGTTGCATTTAGAGAATATGCACAAACTCTCGACCATGGGCGTGACGATTATGCCTGCAGCTCCGGGTTTTTATCATCAACCTAAGTCGATTGAAGACCTGGTCGACTTTATGGTGGCACGTATTCTTGATCACCTTGGTATCGAGCAAGGTTTAGTGCCACGTTGGGGTTACGATCAACGTAATTGATCCAAACTTGATGGCTTATTGTTAAAAATCAAATTACAATCCTGAACACTCATCGGGGAGCGAACCATTCAAATAATGAATGCGAGCTGAGATCAAGCAGACACTTGGGACCCGTAAACCTGAACCAGATAATGCTGGCGTAGGAATTGAGTTAGGAACAACCTCTACCGTTCTCCTCCCTCAAACCTGTGCCGCTCAGACCATGGAGAGCGTCCAGTGAAATTAACATTAACAACTCTTGCTGTTACTACAGCCATCTCTTTTTCTGCCTTCGCAGCAGACAACACTTTAACTGTTTACACTTACGACTCTTTTGCTGCGGATTGGGGCCCTCGTCCTGCCGTTGAAAAAGCATTCGAAGAAAAGTGTGGTTGTGATGTGAATTTTGTCGCGTTAGAAGATGGTGTGTCTATTCTAAACCGCTTACGTCTTGAAGGTGGCAACAGCAAAGCTGACATCATTTTAGGCCTAGATAATAATCTCATGGCTGAAGCGAAATCTACAGGCTTATTGGCTGAGCACAGTGTTGATACATCATCTGTGACGCTTCCTAACGGTTGGAACGACAGTACCTTTGTTCCTTATGATTTTGGTTACTTTGCGTTTATCTATAACAAAGAGAAGCTAGCAAACCCGCCAAAGAGCCTGAAAGAACTGGTTGAGCAACGTGACGATCTTAAGGTTATCTATCAAGATCCACGTACATCAACACCAGGCCAAGGCATGATGCTATGGATGAAGTCGGTTTACGGTGATGAAGCAACTGCAGCATGGAAGAAGCTTGCTCAGAAAACGGTGACTGTGACTAAAGGTTGGTCTGAAGCTTACTCTATGTTCCTAGAAGGCGAGTCTGATTTAGTGTTGTCTTACACAACGTCTCCGGCTTATCACATCATTGCAGAAAGTGATTCTAAGTACGCAGCTGCAAGCTTTGAAGAAGGTCATTACACTCAAGTGGAAGTGGCAGCGAAGGTTAAAGGTAGCAAGAACGAAAAGCTTGCCGGTGAGTTTATGGCATTTATCTTAAGTGATGAGTTCCAATCGGCGATGCCTACTGGCAACTGGATGTACCCAGTGACCGATGTTGAGCTACCAAAAGGGTTCGAGCAACTTACGGTTCCTCAGAAAGCGCTAAGCTTCACACCAGAAGAGATCGCCGAGAAGCGTAAGCCTTGGATTCGTGAATGGCAGAATGCGCTTACTTTTTAACTTACGATTTAACTTATTATTTAGGAACATGAGTTTTCTAACGTACTTTTAAAAAACTAGCTTTCTGTATTTAAAGGTTCATTCGTTATGTTTGGAGTGAACCATTTACGGTAAAAAATCAATTTATGATAAAGAAAACACCTAAGGTCGGGGTTTGGGTTGCGATACTCATTACCACCTTCGTGGTTTCAGCAGTTGGGGCATTGCTTAGCAATGCCCCTTCTCTTGATATCAGCCAAGTATGGTCCGATCCTTACTATTGGCATGTAACGAAATTCAGTTTCTATCAAGCGACACTCTCAACGATGCTGAGTGTTGGCTTTGCTATACCTATTGCTCATGCTCTGTGTCGCAGACAATTTTTTGGACGGGCCTTGTTGTTAAGGCTGTTTGCTTCGACCTTGGTTTTGCCCGTATTAGTTGGCGTATTTGGTTTGCTAGCTATTTATGGAAACAGTGGTTGGTTAGCTAAATTTCTGGCGAACTTCGATATTAAACTGCCATTCTCGATTTATGGGTTGAATGGTATTTTGCTGGCGCACGTTTTCTTTAACCTGCCTTATGCTAGCCGTTTACTTTTACAAGCTTTAGATACCGTACCTGCCGAGCAGCATAAGCTGTGTGCTCATTTGGGTATGAGTCATTGGAACAAATTCAGATGGGTTGAATGGCCTCGCTTAAGACAGCAACTGCCACATGTGTGTGGTTTGGTCTTCATGCTGTGTTTTACCAGCTTTGCTACCGTGATGGCACTCGGCGGTGGACCTAAATCAACCACTATCGAACTCGCTATTTATCAGGCGATTAAATTCGACTTTGACCTGCAGGCTGGTGCCTTGCTCGCGATATGGCAAATGCTGCTGTGTGGTATGCTAGCTGTGAGCATTCAACGCCTATCGAAACCTATTTCAGTGACAGCCAGTCAATTGTCGGAAGAGAAATATTTGGTTAAGGATAGCTCGTGGTCAAAAGCTTGGGATAGCTTTTGGATCATCACCGTCTCAATGCTGGTATTGCCGCCATTAGCTATGGTTATCGTCAGTGGCATTAACTCGCAGGCATTAATCGTACTGAGCAGCGAGCCGTTTTGGGCTGCGTTAATGACCTCGGTTAAAGTCGCGTCATTAGCAAGTGTTATCGCGGTTGGTATTGGTATCGCCATACTGCTGACTAGTCGAGCATGGCGCTTACAGAATAAGAATTTTCGAGCCGATAAAATCGAGCTGATTGGCACTATTATCTTAGTTACTCCCGGGCTTGTGATCAGTACGGGGCTCTTCTTATTACTGCGTTCATTCACCGATGTTTTCAGCTTAGCTTTCTTTATCGTGATTGCAGTAAACAGTTTAATGGCGCTTCCTTACGTAATTAAAACCTTGGCTCAACCTATGCTGCATTTGTCTCAGCAGTATCAGTATGTGTGCGCAAGTTTGGGAATGACTGGTTTCACGCGTTTTAGGCTAGTGGAGTGGCGTGCATTGCGAACACCGATGGCACAAGCTTTCTCGATCAGCTTTATGTTAGCAATGGGTGACTTAAGTGCGATTGCTTTGTTTGGTAGCCAAGATTTTAGAACTCTGCCTTTGTACCTATTCCAATTATTAGGCAGCTATCAAATGGAAGCCGCAGCTGTGGTTTCCGTGAGCTTACTGTTACTGAGTGTTGGCAGCTTTAGCCTGATTGAATTTTTATTTACTCGAAGATCTAAGCTCGATGCTAAAGAGTTGAGGAACCGATGATGTTAGTGATGAAAGATGTGGACTACCACTATCACAGAGAGTTGTTTTGCTTTGATTTTCAAGCTGAGCAGGGCGATATTGTTGCGCTGATGGGGCCAAGTGGCGCAGGTAAATCAACGCTGTTGGCATTGGTTGCTGGGTTTATTGAGCCCACTTCGGGTGAGATCTCTGTAGCGGGACAATCACTGATTGGCAAAGAAGCACATCAGCGTCCATTAGCGATGTTGTTTCAAGAGCACAATTTGTTTGCCCATCTCACCGTACGTGAAAATATTGGCTTAGGCTTGCATCCAGGGTTAAAGCTGACGGCAACCCAAAAGCATGAAGTCGAACAGGCCGCTGCACAAGTGGGTGTCTCTGAGTATTTAGATAGATTGCCTGAGCACTTATCGGGCGGTCAACGTCAGCGTGTCGCGTTAGCTCGATGCTTTGTTCAGCCTCATGATATTTGGTTGCTTGATGAGCCTTTCTCTGCGCTTGACCCTTTGCTTCGTGAGGAAATGCTTAACCTTGTTAGGCGATTAGCCGCCGAGCGAAACATTACGGTATTGATGGTTACTCACCACTTAGGTGATGCACGCAGTATCGCAAATAAGTTCGTTTTTGTAGAGCTAGGTAAGGTGTTGGTTGCAGACTCGATAGAGACACTGACGGCTGAACATCCACAGCAAGAGCTAAGCTCGTTTGTTAAAGCGGGTGAATGATAATTTTTTCACTCCTGTGAGTACTTCTTAATATTGAGTACTTATTGATATTGAGAGCTTCTTGATATCGAGTGCGTCAAAAACAAAAAGACCTAGCATGCGCTAGGTCTTTTATTATCTTTCTGATTAAAGGGCGGCGAAGATTAGTCGCCTAGCTTTAGCTCTTTTAAGATTTGGAATATTTCACGAGAAGACTTAGCCGGTTTATTTGCCGCTTTCTCTTTGTTAGCTTGACGAGCGAGCTGACGAAGACGTTGACGGTCAGCTTCCGGGTACATTTCCATAACGTCTGAAATGGCCGCATCGCCTTCTGCAACAACACGATCACGCAGTTGTTCTAGTTTGTGCAGTTCAACTGTTGCTTGAGAGTGTTTGTTGCGAATCTTATCTAAAGCCGCTTGAATTGGCTCTGGATCGACACTGCGCATTACTTTACCAATGTATTGAAGTTGACGGCGCTTCGCTTCATTTTTAAAGCGTTGTGCATCTTTAATCGCTTGTGCCAAATCTTCAGACAGCGGAAATTTGTCTAATACAGAAGGCTTTAGGTCAACAAGCTCTTCTCCCAGCTTTTGCAGGGCGTCCATGTCCGTTTTCATTTCTGTCTTACTTACCCAGATGATTTCTTCTTCTGGTTCCCATGGGGCTTTTTGGTTTTTGCGAGCCATCTTTTCTGCCTATGTCACTATCTCAAACGAATATATTGCCTATTTTAGCAAGAATCTTGGGGAGAAAGCGAAATTCTTGTTATCCTACGTAATATTGACCTAAAAAATTAGAATAGATATGGATGTAAAACAGCAAGTCGCCCAACAACGAGTTGAGCTAGAAGCCGCAGTAGCTAAAGCGTTGGATATGGCATCAGTGAGTGCAGACGCCGCTGAGGTTGCTATTACTAAGTCAACGGGTTTAAGTGTTTCAACACGTATGTGTGAAGTGGAAAACGTTGAATTTAATAGTGATGGTGCTCTAGGTATTACTGTTTACCGCGGCCAGAAAAAAGGCAGCGCATCTACATCTGATCTGAGTGAAAAGGCAATTGCTCAAACAGTAGCGGCTGCGCTTGATATCGCTCAGTACACTTCTGAAGACCCATTTGCAGGTCCTGCCGCAAAAGAATACATGGTAAAAGAAATTCCAGATTTGGATCTTTTCCACCCTGATGAACCAAACCCTGACTATGCCGCTGAGATTGCAATTGCTGCTGAGAAGCAAGCGCTAGCTTATAGCGACAAGATCAAACAGAGTGATGGCGCAAGCTACGACAGCCATTATGGCGTTAAGGTTTATGGTAACAGCCATGGCTTACTAGCCAGCTACGCTTCAAGTCGCCATAGCACGAGCTGCTGTGTGATTGGACAAGGCGCTAACGGTGAGATGGAGCGAGACTACAGCTACACCGTTGCACGTCACCGTGATGAGCTATGGACGCCTGAGCGCGTAGGTCAAGAAGCTGCAGAAAAGACCATTAGCCGTTTGGATGCGAAAAAGCTACCAACAGGCCAATACCCAATAATGTTCGCTAACGATGTCGCTACTGGCTTGATTGGCCACCTTGTGATGGCGATCAGTGGTGGCAACCTATACCGTAAATCATCGTTCTTATTGGATCACCTAGGTCAGAAAATTCTACCTGATTGGTTCAATATCTCTGAGCGTCCACATATCTTACGTGGTTTGGCTTCAAGCCCATTCGATAGCGAAGGTGTGTTCACTCAAGATCGTGAAATCATCACCGACGGTGTGTTAGCAACTTACCTGCTAACTAGCTATGCCGCACGAAAAATGGATATGACGCCAACAGGCCATGCGGGTGGTATTCATAACTGGTTTGTTAAATCGACCGGTCAAAACTTTGAGCAGATGCTAAAAGAGTTAGGCACAGGCTTCCTTGTGACTGAAGTGATGGGGCAAGGCGTTAATACCGTGACAGGTGATTATTCTCGTGGTGCTGCAGGTTTCTGGGTTGAGAATGGAGAAATCCAATACCCAGTATCTGAAGTGACGATCGCGGGTAACCTAAAAGACATGTTCACTCAGATTGTTGCGGTTGGTAACGATGTTGAAACGCGTTCACAAATTCAAACGGGTTCTATCTTGCTTGAGTCGATGAAAGTTGCGGGTGAGTAATGAAGTTAGCGCCAATATGATGAATTAAAAAAGGGAGCCGATGGCTCCCTTTTTGTTTTCTGTATTTCGCCAAAAATAGGCTAGCTGCTTATGATAACTAGATCAGTATGGTTGCTAAGCCTAAGAACACCGATAGGCCAATAACATCGGTTACTGTGGTCAGTGCCATACCGCCCGCAAGTGCTGGATCGATATTCATCTTTTTCAGCATTACCGGGATGGTTACACCGGCGATACCAGCGACAATCAAGTTGGTCATCATTGCAGCTGAGATGATGCCTCCCAGTATCCAGTTACCTTTCCAAGCAACCACTATACCGCCAATGATAACAGCCCATAACACGCCGTTTAGGAAGCCGATGGCCGCCTCTTTGAGTAGTAGTTCGCGTTTGTTACTGTCACCGATATGACCGAGTGCTAAACCACGAATCACAAGTGCAACGGTTTGGTTACCAGCAACCCCGCCCATTGAAGGTACGATAGTCATTAGAACCGCAATCGCTGCCATTTGGTCGAGTGTTGCTTCAAACATATTGGATACAGATGCAGCAGCAAGTGCTGCGAGTACGTTAGCACCCAACCAGACACTACGACGACGAGCAGATTTTACGACTGGAGCGAAAGTATCTTCGTCATCGTCCATACCCGCCATGCTCATCATTGAGTGCTCGGCGTCTTCACGGATAACATCAACCACGTCATCGATAGTGATACGACCAACAAGATGCTGGTTACTATCAACAACGGGTGCAGAAACCCAATTACGACGTTCGAACAGACTGGCGATATCGGAAGCACTGGTTTCAACCGCAATCGCTTCGTCAGCATCTTCCATCACTTCGGAAACCTGAACATCGGGCTGAGTCGTTACTAGTGTGGTAAGCGATAGGTTACCGATCAGACGTTCTTCTTCATCAATAACATACAGAGCATCGGTTGCGTCGGGCAATTCGCCACGCATACGCATATAGCGCAATACAACGTCGACATCGACGTCGCCACGAATCGTGATTACGTCGGTATTCATGATCGCACCCGCTGAATCTTCTGGGTACGAAAGGGCGGTTTCTACTAATGCACGATCGACGGAGTCCATTTGAGAAAGGACTTCGCGAGAAACATCGTCGGGTAGGCTTCGAAGTACGTACGCGACGTCATCGGTTTCCATGCCTTCTGTTGCTTCTGCTAAGGTCTCCGGTGCCATTTTCGACACAAGCGCATCTTTGACGTCTTCGTTTAGTTCATCAAGAATTTCACCGTAGTCTTCTGGATCGGTGAGTTGCCAGAGTACGTCACGACTTTTGCGAGGGGAGGCTTCTAAAAGGTGTGCAATATCTTCAGGTTCCATGTCCTGAAGTTGTCGACGTACGTGAACAAATCGGCCGTTTTCTAGGGCTTCGCTGACTTCTTGGAGGGTTTGGTGAGCTTGGTCGAATTCTAATTGCTCTGCCATATTTTCCTCCTATTTCATTATTCTAACAATGCTTGGGATAGTAACTTAATTCTGGGGCTTATTTAAATCATAAACTTAGCTAGAACTAATATTTAATACTGGTTGGTTCGAAGTTTGAGTCTTCAGTGTTGTCAGTGACTCGTTTTCGCTACTCACCCTCATCAAACTTGTCTTCAATGAGGTGGCAAACAGCATCAAGTGCTTGTTGTGAATCGGTGCCTGTAGCTTGGATCGTGATGTGTTGCCCTTGCGCTGATTCCAGCATAAGCAAACCCATCACACTGTCTGCAGTTGCGATTTTATCTTCTTCGCTATGGATAGTGATAGTTGCATCAAAACTTTGGGCAAGCTCAACCAATTTTACGGCTGCTCTAGCGTGAAGACCCAAGCGATTTTGGATCAGTACAGTTCGAGTTAATTCCATGGTTAGCCCTGTTGGTGCTTCTCTAGGGAGGCATGTCTGATTTGAACTTGATGACCGAGTTGTTCGAAGTATTCACCAATTTTCTGAGTTAGATAAACTGAGCGGTGTTTGCCGCCAGTGCAACCAATCGCGACCGTTAGGTAACTGCGATTATTCTTCTCTAACATGGGTAACCACTGCTCAACAAAGCCTTGAATTTGTTGCTTGAGTTCAAGAACTTCAGCGTGTTTCTCTAGGAAAGAGTGAATTGGTGCATCAAGTCCTGTCAATGGTCGTAGTGCCGGTTCCCAGTGAGGGTTTGGCAGAAATCGAACATCAAACACATAATCGGCATCACTTGGTAGGCCGAACTTAAAGCCGAAAGACTGAAAAACGATAATGAGTTCTTGTTTTTCTTTGCCCTCAACTTTGAAACGAACCTGTTCACTCAATTCGTAGAGGTTACAGTCACTGCTATCAATCACAATGCTGGCTTGCTCTACAAGAGGAGTCAGAAGTGTTTTTTCTAAATCAATAGCTTGTTCAAGAGAGAGTTTTTCTTGGCCGATCGATAAAGGATGAATTCTGCGTGTTTCGCTGTAGCGCTTGAGTAGCGTCTGTTTACTCGCATCTAGAAATAAGACGTTTAGGTCTATATCTGTGGCGGCTTCTAGCTGGTCTAGCGTTTCTGTAACTAACTGAGGCTCTTTTGGTAGGTTACGAATATCAATGCTAACAGCGACGTTTTGATTGATCTCGCGTACCGATTCGACGAAATCGTTGAGCAGGTTTACTGGTAGGTTATCAACACAGTAATACCCCAAGTCTTCAAGAACTCGTAGCGCAACACTTTTCCCGGCTCCTGACTGGCCACTAACAACGATTAATCGCATGTTATTACTCGCAAGTTGGCACTTGAATCATGATGTCGTAAAGCTCTTGATCGCTTTGAGCATTACGCAACTGTTTAAGAGTCTGCTTGTCGTTAAGTCGCTCTGCCATACAAGAAAGGGTTTTCAGATGCTCTTTACATTGTTCGCTAGGAACAAGTAGAGCAAACAGTAGATCAACTGGGCGGTTATCGATAGCATCAAATTCGATTGGGTCTTGGCATTGTATTAATACAGCAATCGCTTTATCACTGACATTCATGCGTGCATGGGGGATCGCGATACCGTTACCGATACCTGTACTGCCCATTTTTTCACGGCTCAGCATGCATTCAAACAGTTCTGTTGAATCTTGACCGCAACTTTCTGCTGCGATTTGACTGATCAGCTCAAGGGCTCTTTTTTTGCTTGTGCATTGGACCGCACTTTTAGTGCAGTCCAATGAAAGTACTTCGCTTAATTGCATGTTAGTGACTACTTAGTTTTTCTTTGTGCTTGTTGAGTTGGCGAACAAGTTTATCAACCAATGAATCAATCGCGGCATACATGCTTTCATCTGTTGCTGTCGCATGAATTTCCCCTTGATTTATATGCAGGGTAGCTTCTGCGATTTGATTGATTTTCTCAACTTTTAAAACAACTTGAACACTATTGATATGATCAAAGAAGCGCTCAAGTTTGTCGAATTTGGTGTGAACATAGTCTTGCATTGAATCGGTAAGATCAACGTGATGGCCTTGAATATTGATTTGCATAGACTTTCCTTTTCAGTTGGTTGCCAGGTTACAACTAAATTAATAGTTAACTAATCAATCGTTAATGAATAAAGAGCTAACTACTTTAGTTTATAGCAGGCGTTTACGCTGACTCGATGGGGCAATGCCCAGAGATTCACGGTATTTCGCTATGGTACGTCTAGCTACCTGAATTCCTTGGTCAGCCAGTAAAGCAGCAATCTTACTATCACTGAGAGGCTTTGCGGTATTTTCCGCTGCGACAAGCTTCTTAATGAGTGCGCGAATTGCTGTAGATGAACATTCACCGCCATTGTCAGTGCTGACATGGCTTGAGAAAAAGTACTTGAGTTCGAAGATGCCACGCGGTGTGTGCATGAATTTTTGAGTCGTCACACGAGAGATCGTGGATTCGTGCATATCAACAGCTAAAGCCACATCATTCAGTACCATAGGCTTCATCGCTTCTTCGCCATGTTCGAAGAAACCGCGTTGATGTTCAACAATACACCGAGCGACTTTTAGTAGCGTTTCATTTCGGCTCTCTAGGCTTTTAATTAGCCATTTTGCTTCTTGCAAATTTGAGCGGATAAATTGGTTGTCAGCGCTACTGCCTTTACTACTAAGGGCCGCGTATTGTTGATTCACTTTTAGTTTTGGCACGCTATCTGGATTGATGGTGACCAACCATTTCCCAAGTTCTTTGAAGACGGATACGTCAGGAACCACATACTCGGTTTCGTCTGGCGTGATCTTACTGCCAGGGCGAGGGTCCAGCTGTTGGATTAATTGCAAAACTTCGCGTAGTTCCGCTTCTTTCAACTTGGTCTCTTTGATAACCAGTTTGTAATCGCGATTGCCGAGTTGGTCGATATGGCTAGTAAGTACTAACTTAGCTTCGTTAAGCCAAGGGGTATCTTGTGGGAAGGTCGCCAATTGCAGTAACAAGCAATCTTGCAGATTCACAGAACCGACACCTAGCGGATCAAACTGCTGAATTCGTTTACGAACGGCTTCAATTTCATCAAGCTCGATCTCTTCGTTGTCGAAGTTCTCAAGGATGTCTTCACAAGATACGGTAAGGTAACCGCGGTCATCGATAGCATCAATTAGCGCAAAAGCTATGCTGCGGTCAGTTTCAGTGAATGGTGTTAAATCGAGTTGCCAGAGCAGGTAATCGTATAGACTTTGTGTGGTTTCGCCTTGATAAACGGGCATGTCGTCATCAATCGCAATGCCAGTGTTACCTGTGTTTGCGCTGTAAACGTCTTCCCAAGTTGTATCGATTTCTAGTTCGTTGCCGATCTCTGATTTTTCGATCAAATCGGAGCTATCAGGTAAGTCTTGTTCAACTGTTTCAACTGTTTCTTTCTCGTCACTGCTAGGTTTTTCTTCCGATGTTGGCGTATCTTCATTGCCGTCTTCGACATCGAGTAGTGGGTTCGATTCAAGTGCTTCTTGAATCTCTTGTTGCAAATCCAAAGTAGACAATTGCAACAAACGAATCGCTTGTTGCAATTGAGGAGTCATTGCTAACTGTTGGCCTAGCTTAAGTTGTAATGAGGGTTTCATTCAGTGTTACTTACCTAGTTATTATTCTAAGAACTCTCGATACTCTCTATCTAATCATAGACGGAATTGTTCGCCTAGATAAACTTGTTTAACTTGTTCGTTATTGAGAACATCTTCAGGAGTTCCCTCAGCTATTAGATGCCCTTGACTTACGATGTAAGCTTTTTCACACACGTCTAATGTTTCACGAACGTTGTGGTCGGTAATCAAAACGCCTAAGCCGCGATCGCGTAAGTGAACAATGATTTTTTTGATATCGATAACCGATATAGGGTCAACACCGGCAAAAGGTTCGTCCAGAAGAATGAACTGAGGGTTTGCTGCTAGCGCACGAGCAATCTCAACACGGCGACGCTCACCACCTGACAAAGCCATACCATTACTCGCTCGAATATGTTGGATGTGGAACTCTTCGAGAAGATCTTCCAGCTTATCTTGACGTTGCGCGTTAGTCATCTCATCGCGCGTTTGCAAAACAGCCATGATGTTGTCTTCAACTGACAATTTACGAAAAATGGATGCTTCTTGAGGAAGGTAACCGATACCAAGACGAGAACGACTGTGCATTGGTAAGATACTGATGTCTCGGTCGTCAATGCTGATAGTACCTTCATCACGCGCAACCAGGCCCACTATCATATAGAAAGAGGTGGTTTTACCTGCACCGTTTGGGCCAAGTAGCCCGACGATCTGACCTGACTCTACTTGCAAGCTAACGTCAGTCACAACTTTACGTTTTCCGTAGGTCTTCGCTAGGTTCTTTGCTGTAAGGACTGCCATGATTACTTATTCACTTCCGCTGGTTGTAAAACCGTTGATACTCGCTCACTGCTATCACTATCGGCAACCAATTTTTGAGAGGTGATCTGATAGGTAATCTTAGAGCCACGAATGATACTGCCATCTTGAGATAGCATCGCGTTCTTAGTCATGATCAATCTATCGGCAATCAGCTGGTAATGTAAATCGTCAGCTTCACCATAGAGTGTTTTCCCGTCGTCAGTAAGTTGAGAAAAGGTTGCGGGCTTTCCGAAACCTTGTATTTCTTCAATTTCACCGTTGACGGCATTACGTGTAACAATGACCTTATCGGCATTGATATTGATGCTACCTTGTTTAAGGTTCACATCGCCAAGAAAGGTTACTTGATTGCTTTTCATATCTAATTGCTGACTGTCTGAATCAATATAGACAGGCTGCTCGCTATCCGAAGATAGAGCATAGACATTAGACGCCGCAAGGGTCAAAGCCAATAAACTAAGGTGTGAGAGTTTCATATCTACCCTGAACAGAATTAAAGAGGGTCGCATTGTTGGTACCGAAGTTCCCTTTCATTGCTTGCCCCTCATTTTCAAAAAATGTACCGATCATATGGACCGGAGTGTCTGAATAAAAATCTCGGCTAGTCAGTTCAACAACCATTTTATCTGTGGTCATTGTATCGAAGCTAGCATCTGGCAACAGGTTTTTCGCCACAACATTGTCATAAAAAGTGATGACTTGATTTTCATCCATAATTGCGCGATCAGCGGTCACTCGCCATTCTATCGTATGCCCTTCACGGAATACTGAAAGAACAGGGTCTTGAAAGTGCGTATCGCCAACGACCGAGTAATGCTCTAGATAGGTCGATTCAACCTGATAGCTACGAATACCGCTTTCGCCATAACTAATATTATCAAGATTCTTGCCACTAAATGCAGGCAGTTCCAAGTTTGGATCTACTTGTATCGTCGAAGTTTGCTCTTTGTCGTACAAGTAATAGGCCGACCAAGAGGCAATAAAGATGAGTATTAAGTAGATAATACGATTAAAACTCATATGCTTAAACCTTTGTGCACGTCGAGTTCGTTTCTTGCTTGTAAAATAAGGTCGCAGACTTCACGTACTGCACCGTAACCGCCGTTAATGGTTGTTACGTAGTTGGCTCTTTGTGCAAGCAATGGGTGACCGTCTGCCACACATACCTTCAAGCCAACCTTTTCCATTACAGGCCAGTCGATTAAATCGTCTCCGATATAACCTGTGTTTTCAGGATTAACTGAAAGTTTATCGCAAATGTCTTGATAGGCTTTAACTTTATCATCCTGACCTTGATAAATTAGCTTAATACCGAGAGCGGTCATTCGATTCTCAACAATTTGAGATTTACGGCCAGTGATGATTGCGATTTCAACGCCCGCGTTCATCAACGATTTAATGCCGTAACCGTCGCGCGTATGGAAAGTTTTTAGCTCTTCACCATTGTTACCCATGTAGATGCGACCATCTGAGAACACGCCATCGACATCGCAAATAAGCAATTTGATCTCTTTTGCTACGGCAAACACTTCTGAATCTACCGTGCCGTATAGAGTTTCGACTGTTTGTGACATTACATTACTCCTGCTTTCAGTAAGTCATGCATATTTAAAGCGCCTACTAATTTGCCACTATCACACAACATCAAGCCATTGATGCTCTTAGCTTGCATCAAATTTAAGCCCTCAACTGCGAGCATGTTTGGTTCTGCTACCGTTGGGTTCAGTGTCATTACATCGCCGATCTGCGTGCTATGAATATCAATACGTTTATCTAAGATACGGCGTAAATCACCATCGGTAAAAATGCCCTTCATTTGGCCATCTTCACCGACGATTGCCGTCATACCCAAGCCTTTTTGAGATATCTCTAACAGGGCATCTCGAACTAGTGCATCCGGAGCAACAATTGGGAGTGAATCACCGGTGTGCATGATGTCGTCTAGTTTCAACAGCAGTTGACGGCCCAAAGCACCACCAGGATGAGACAGTGCAAAATCTTGAGCGGTAAAACCTCTTGCCTGTAAAAGTGCAACGGCTAATGCATCACCCATAACCAAAGTAGCGGTAGTACTGGTTGTTGGTGCTAAACCTAGGGGACACGCTTCTTCGGGTACTGAAATCTGTAAATGAATATCAGATAAGGTCGCCATGTTTGATGCCGGCTTGCCAGTCATGCTGATAATCTTAATGTTTAAACGCTTTAATACTGGGAATAGGCTGAGGATTTCTCCTGATTCACCTGAGTTGGATATTGCTATCACAATATCGCCAGGTTCGATCATTCCCAAATCACCATGCGCTGCTTCACCTGGGTGTACAAAGAAAGCCGATGTACCAGTGCTTGCCAGTGTAGCTGCTATTTTGTTACCAATGTGGCCTGATTTGCCCATGCCCATCACTACGACTTTGCCTTTGTTGTTCAGGATTAGGTCGCAAGCTTTGCTAAAATCATCATTAAAATATTGGTCTAATTGCGTGAGACCTGCAACTTCAGTTTCCAAAACTTGTTTTGCAACGCTGCAATAATCAAATGGCTGAGACATCAAATACTCCAAGTACGGGAAGTTAAATCAACAATTAAGCTGACATGTTCATTAGTAGGTAACTTTGATATGCCACAAACGTCACGATTAACACGCCGCCTTCGATACGATTCACGCTACGAGATTTTCCTAGTGCCATGATAACAAGGAGTAGTGATACGCCTAGCATCACCCAGAAGTCACGACCCATTGCAAACTCGCTCAAGATTGAAGGGTTTAGGATGCCTGGGATACCCATCACGGCAAGGATGTTGAATACGTTTGAGCCAATGATATTACCCACAGCCATATCATCTTCACCTTTCATAACACCAGCTAGTGATGCTGCAAGTTCAGGTAAACTTGTGCCAACGGCAATAATGGTTAAACCAATCACAAGGTCGCTCATACCAAAGAACTTCGCGATTACAACCGCGTTATCAACCAACATGTTGGCCGCTAGAGGTAGAATAATCAGGCCAACCACCACCCACATTGCGGCTTTGGGGTTGCTCACGCCTTCAGGAACTTCAGATTCTTGTTCGTCAAGAAAGGCATCACCGTTCTTTTTCTCACTACGGCTGATTTGCAGCATCGCAAATAAGAAAGCGGCAAAAAGAACAAACAACAACACACCTTCATAGAAACCTAAGTGATTATCCCAAAGCAGTGCGCCCGCTAATAGAGTGACACCTATCATTAAAGGTAGTTCACGACGAATCACACCAGAGCTAATCGATAATGGCTTGATAAGGGCTGTAATACCTAAAATCAGCGCGATGTTAGCGATGTTTGAGCCTAATACGTTACCTACCGCCGTATCTGTTTTACCATCAAGGGCTGCTGTCGCAGAAACCATCATTTCAGGGGCTGAAGATCCCATTGCTAAGATTGTCATACCGATAACTAGTGGTGAAATACCGAAGTTGCGAGCAAGAGCTGCGGCACCGTATACCAGCTTATCTGCACTCCACACCAAAAAACCTAGACCGATAATAAGAAACGCAATCGCTTCAAGCATGATGATTCCTAAAAATTAATAAAAAACGGAGAATTAACCGCTAATTTTGACTTGTTGCTAGATAAAAGGGAAGTCACTCGACAAATTAATTGCTAGTTAGTGGTAAAGAAATGTTGATGAGGAATGAATTTCTCAATGCTTTCAAATCCCTGCCTTTGTTTTCTGTTTTTAATAATTAATTGAACAGCGCTTTTAATTCTAAAGTAGACTCATTATTATTGCAGCCATAATTGGCGTTTTTAAAGCAAGGAAACAACAAAAGTATGTTGAACACTGAGCTTGTGAAAGTTAAGAATCTCAGCTTCTCACGCGGTGAGCGAATTATCTTTGATGACATCAGTTTAGAGGTTCCTCAAGGAAAAATAACCGCGATCATGGGGCCGTCAGGGATCGGTAAAACAACCTTATTACGTCTGATCGGTGGACAATTACCACCAGATGAAGGTGAAATTTGGTTTGATGGCGACAACATCCCTGCATTGCCACGTCGAAAGCTATATCAAGCACGCAAGAAAATGAGCATGCTTTTCCAATCGGGGGCACTTTTCACGGATCTGAATGTCTTTGATAATGTGGCGTTTCCTTTGCGAGAGCACACTGAACTTAACGAAAAATTCATTCGTACCATTGTATTGCTTAAGCTTGAGGCGGTAGGGTTGCGAGGCGCGGCGCAATTAATGCCGAGTGAGTTGTCTGGTGGTATGGCGAGACGAGCGGCGTTGGCCCGAGCGATCGCATTGGACCCAGAACTTATTATGTATGATGAGCCTTTTGTTGGCCAAGACCCAATCACCATGGGTGTTTTGGTTGAGTTGATTCGTAACCTCAATCAAGCCTTGGGTTTAACCTCGATTGTCGTTTCTCATGATGTCCCTGAGGTGATGAGCATTGCTGATTGGGTTTATTTGATGGCTGATGGGAAAATTATTGCTGCAGGTTCTCCTGATGAGTTGTACAACAACAGCGACCCAAGAGTGCAGCAATTTTTGCAAGGTGAATCGGATGGCCCTGTGCCATTTAGGTTTCCTGCAAATAGCTTAGAAAAGGATTTGTTTGAATATGATTGCTAAAACTATTGCGGGTGTCGGTAAGCGCGCACTTGCGATCTGTGAGTCATTTGGTCGAGCAAGCCTAATGCTATTTGGGGCTTTGTTTGGCATCCCGAAACTAAAAAACTTCCCTCTATTAGTTAAACAATTTTATAGCGTTGGCGTTCAGTCATTGGCTATCATTTTAGTTTCGGGTTTGTTTATTGGCATGGTACTCAGTCTGCAGGGCTATGTCGTATTAATCGACTATGGCGCAGAGGGTAACCTTGGGCAAATGGTCGCGCTCTCGTTGTTACGGGAACTGGGCCCTGTGGTGACAGCACTTCTGTTTGCTGGCCGTGCGGGTTCAGCATTAACGGCTGAGATCGGCTTAATGAGAGCAACGGAACAGATCTCTAGTCTTGAGATGATGGCGGTTGATCCTCTTAAACGCATTATTGCGCCACGTCTCTGGGCCGGCCTTATTTCTATGCCACTGCTCGCTATGATTTTTATGGCGGTCGGGATTTGGGGTGCTCAGTTAGTCGGTGTGGATTGGAAGGGTATTGACCACGGCAGTTTCTGGTCTGCGATGCAGTCTTCCGTTGAGCTTGGCCGTGATATTGGTAACAGTATGATCAAATGCATGGTCTTCGCTATCACCGTAACTTGGATCGCACTTTTTAATGGTTATGATGCAGTACCGACATCCGAAGGTATTAGTCAGGCAACCACACGCACAGTAGTACACTCTTCTCTAGCGGTATTAGGGCTAGATTTTGTTCTTACCGCATTGATGTTTGGGAATTAATCATGCAACAAACTCGAAAATTAGAATTATGGGTCGGCACCTTTGTTATTGCCGGAATTTGCGCAATCTTAATCATGATCTTTCAAGTCGCTGACGTAAAAGGTATAGGTTCAAACCATACTTATAACCTAAAAGCGACCTTTGACAATATTGGCAGCCTAAAGGTTCGCTCACCAGTAAAGGTGGGGGGCGTCGTTGTTGGTCGAGTTCAAAGTATTGAACTTGATACTGAGAGCTACCTTCCTGTGGTTGAACTGTCTATTGATGCGAAGTACTCTCAATTTCCTGATACCTCTAGTGCTCAAATCTTAACGTCGGGCTTGATCGGTGAGCAGTACATCAGCTTAGTTCCAGGCTTCATCTTTGACGATGAAGAGATGTTGGTTGATGGTGATTCTATCGAAGACACCAAGTCAGCATTAGTATTAGAAGATTTGATTGGCCAAGTGCTGTATAGCGTTGGTGGTTCTAATGACAGTGAAGCAAAGGAATAAGATGATGTTGAAAACTATTAGTCACTTGAAAGCTATTGGTTACTTGAAATCAATGTTTATGGCGGCAATGGCTTTACTTATTTCGGCTCAAGCTTTTGCTGCAGAGTCGATTGATCGTACTCAGCCATACCAGATGATGACTCAAGTTGCGGAAGAGGCTTTCGCCCGTTTGAAAAACGAGCAAGAGAATATCCATCAAGACCCAGAGTTACTGAAGGTCATCGTGGAAGAAGAGTTGATGCCTTATGTGAATGCTCAATATGCGGCGCTGAAGTTGCTAGGGCCGAACTTGAAAGGTGCAGATAGAGGAGACGTGCGCGTATTTATTGATGCATTTCGTAAATATCTCGTTTCTTCTTATGCTCAAGTGTTAACTCAATATACAGATCAGACGATTAAATTTGGTCCAGAACCAACAATTAAAACAGATAGCCGTATTACCAGTATTAAGGTTGATATCATTGATACGCCTCGACCAAACATTAACCTTGAGTTTAAACTGCGCAAAGATAAGAAGTCAGGTGAGTGGAAGGCATTTGATATGGTTGCCGAAGGTATAAGCCTGCTATCAAGTAAGAAGTCTGAGTGGAACACTAAGATTCGTCAAGAAGGCATCTTACAAGTAGCTGACGAACTCGAGAAACTGGCTTCTCAACCGATTCGTTTTGAGAGTAATAAATAATGAGCCATTCTCAATGGCAAGCGCTAAGCTCTAAAGAATATCAACTTCTTGGTGATATAGATCGAGATAGTGTACCTGCAATCTGGCGTATATTGGAAAAGTGGCAAACGACGGAATCGAGCGTTGAAATTGACCTTAGCCATATAAATCGAGTCGATTCAGCCGGAATGGTGATGCTAATTCACTTATTAGAGCATGCAAAAAATCAAAACTGTCATATAATGCTCAGTTTCGTGCCAGAACAATTACGAACGTTGTTCCAATTGAGCAATATCCAGCCAATGATGGCAGAACACATAAAAAATTAGGCAGGAGCTATTTGTGGACAGCACAAAAGTACAAGAATTATTAGCAGAGGCTCTGAACCTTCAGGAAATTATCGTGAAGGGTGAAGGCAGTCATTACGAAGTTGTTGCGGTTGATCCATGTTTTGACGGCATGAATCGAGTTAAGAAGCAGCAACTAATCTACGGCCCACTAATGGAATACATTCAACGCAATGATATCCATGCTCTTTCTATTAAGGCTTTCACGCCGGAAGAGTGGGAACGTGATAAGAAACTGATGTCACTTTAAGGTTTATGATGGAAAAGTTTCGAGTTATTGGATCGGATAAGCCGCTAAGCGGTGAAGTGACGATCTCAGGCGCAAAAAATGCAGCCCTACCAATCCTATTTGCTTCAATTCTAGCTGAAGAGCCGGTTGAAGTGAGTAATGTTCCTCACCTACGTGACATCGATACTACGATGGAATTGCTTAAGCGTTTAGGCGCAAAAGTATCACGCAACGGTAGTGTTCATGTTGATGGCCGCGAAATTAATGAATTTTGTGCACCTTACGATTTAGTAAAAACAATGCGCGCTTCTATCTGGGCTTTAGGTCCTTTAGTCGCTCGTTTTGGTGAAGGCCAAGTGTCACTTCCGGGCGGTTGTGCAATTGGTGCTCGACCTGTTGATTTACATATCCATGGCCTAGAGCAACTAGGTGCGACCATTGTATTGGAAGATGGTTATGTGAAAGCAAGTGTTGATGGCCGTCTGAAAGGCGCGCACATCGTGATGGATAAAGTAAGTGTGGGTGCCACCATTACTATCATGTGTGCAGCAACGCTAGCGGAAGGTACAACTGTGTTAGATAATTCAGCGCGTGAGCCTGAGATTGTTGATACGGCTGATTTCCTAAACAAACTAGGAGCTAAAATTTCTGGTGCAGGTACAGATACGATTACTATCGAAGGCGTTGAGCGTCTTGGTGGTGGCCAACACTCTGTGGTTGCAGACCGTATTGAAACGGGTACCTTCCTGGTTGCTGCTGCGGTTTCTGGCGGTAAAGTGGTTTGTCGCAACACCAACGCTCATCTTCTTGAAGCTGCCTTAGCGAAGCTTGAAGAAGCGGGAGCGAAGGTTGAAACGGGCGAAGGTTGGATCAGCCTTGATATGACTGATCGTGAGTTGAAAGCGGTGAAAATCGTAACGGCACCTCACCCAGGCTTCCCAACCGACATGCAAGCACAGTTTACCCTGCTTAACATGATGGCGAAGGGCAGTGGTGTTATCACTGAGACTATCTTTGAAAACCGCTTTATGCACATTCCTGAACTACAGCGAATGGGAGCAAAAGCCGAGATCGAAGGTAACACGGCTATCTGTGGTGACACGGATAAATTGAGTGGCGCTCAAGTAATGGCAACGGACCTTCGCGCATCTGCGAGCCTTGTTATTGCTGGTTGTATCGCTCAAGGTGAAACCATCGTTGACCGTATTTATCACATCGATCGTGGCTACGATAAGATTGAAGATAAATTGTCAGCCTTAGGCGCAAACATTACACGGTTTAGCGAGTCGAACTAACTTAGGTTAGTGAGTTCATGAATCAGTAAGATGAAAACAGAAAAGTCGGAACCTTGGTTTCGGCTTTTTTATAGTTGTATTTACCGCCAGTGAATCTATTGCCTATTTTGTGCAAATAGATGAATCAACTTGGTGGTTGTGAGGAACAAAATGATAGCAATATTACGTATTTTCGCAGTGGCGATATTTGCGATTCTTATGTTTGTATTTGGGTGTGGTTACTGTTTACTCAGCCCACGTAACCCGAAACACGTATTTACCTTTGGTCGTTATTTCGGTCGCATGTCGAAAATCTTTGGTATGAAGTTAGAGCTTCGTATCCCGGAAGATGCTTACTCTCGTGGCCAACATGTTTACGTTGCAAACCACCAAAATAGCTGGGATCTATTCACGATTTCATCTGCGGTAACACCTAAGGTTGTGACTGTTGGTAAGAAGAGCCTAGCGTGGATGCCTCTTTTTGGTCAGCTGTACTGGTTGACGGGTAATATCCTAATCGACCGGGCTAACCGCAGCAAAGCGGTAGGTACGATCGATCAAGTGGTTACTAGCCTTAAAGAGAGTGATGTTTCAGTATGGATGTTCCCTGAGGGGACTCGTTCTCGTGGTCGTGGTTTGTTGCCATTCAAAACGGGTGCTTTCCATGCTGCGATTGGCGCTGGCTTACCTATTATCCCTATCGTGTGTAGCTCAACAGGTGGCGTGAAGCTGAACCGTTGGAACAATGGTCATGTGATTGTTGAAATGCTGCCACCAATCAGCACTGAAGATTACGATAAGTCTAATGTTCGTCAACTGGCTAACCTAGCTCGTGAGCAGATGGCTGCGAAGCTTGAAGAGTTAGACAAAGAAGTGGTTGAGCTTAATAAGAAGTAATCATCTAAGCGAAACGATGAACAAGAAAAAAGGTTGCCAATTGGGCAACCTTTTTTGTATCTGATAAACGCTCAGTATTATGCCAACTTGTTTACTAGAAACCGTTTATTCTAGATATTAAAACCTATTTGCGAACCGCAATAGCTTCGATCTCGATACCTACATCTTTTGGCAGACGCGCTACTTCAACACATGAACGTGCAGGGTAGTTTGCAACACCGTGCTCATCAAAGAACTTACCGTAAACTTCGTTTACTGTGCCGAAGTCGTTTAGGTCTTTAACGAATACCGTTAGTTTTACGATGTCTTTTACAGTCAGGCCAGAAGCTTCAACAACCGCTTGAACGTTGTCTAGAGATTGGCGAGCTTGCTCTGCGATATCAGCAGATACTTCACCAGTTGCTGGGTTTACTGGGATTTGACCAGAAGTCAGAACCATATTGCCAAGGTCAACACCTTGTACGTATGGGCCGATTGCAGCTGGAGCAGATTCTGTGTGAAGTACTTTAGTCATTGGTTATTCCGTCAGTTATTGGATAAAAAGCAATTTTTAGTGTGCCTTCAAACTTAGGATAGGTAAAGAGCAAAATACCCCGCACAGGCGAGGTATTGAATAGTTTTTGCGTTTGATCGGCGTTGCCGTATGACGTTATCTTTCTGTCACGATCTCACGAGAGAATACTTTTTCGCAGTACTTACACTTCAATCGAATATCTTCTTTCTTTTCAAAGATCTTAAAGCTGCTTTCTACGGGCTCATTGTGAGTAATACAGTTGGTGTTTGGGCACTCAAACACATCGTTGATTTGCTCAGGAAGTTCTAGTGGTAGCTTCTTAACCACTTCGTAATCTTCGATTTGGTTTACCGTTGCGTGAGGTGCGTAAAGTGCTAACTTGCTCGCCTGTTCTTCAGTGATAAAAACATTCTCTATCTTGAGTAAGTCTTTGCCGCCTAGAGCAGAAGATGGCAGGTTTAGGCCAATGGTTACTCGCTGATTTGAGTTATGCATGTCGAACAGTTTGAGTACCTTGATCCCGATGTTGGCTGGGATATGGTCGATAACCGTTCCGTTCTTGATTGCTTCAACTTTTAATTGAGTCTCTTTAGACATGATATCTCTCCTCTACAGCGTTTCGTTAAGAACAAGGGCTAGCAATGCTTCACGCGCGTAAACACCGTTCTCAGCTTGCTGGAAGTAGTAAGCGTAAGGCGTTTTATCGACATCAATCGTAATTTCATCAACACGAGGAAGAGGGTGAAGAACCTTTAGGTTATCACGTGCACTTTCCAACATCGGAGCCGTCAGGATGTACGCTGATTTGATGTGCGCGTATTCCGATTCATCAAAACGTTCTTTTTGAACTCGAGTCATGTACAGAACATCCAACTCTGGAATCACATCTTCCATGTCTGTCAGCAGTTGGTACTTAATACCCGCTTCATCAAGCTCTTCACAAATGTAGTCAGGCATCGCCAGTGCTTCTGGAGCAACGAAGTAGAAACAGATGTTGTCGAACTTCGCTAGTGCTTGAGTTAGCGAGTGAACTGTACGGCCGTACTTAAGGTCACCAACGAATGCAACGTTAAGGTTGTCGAGGCGGCCTTGAGTTTCGGCGATAGAGAACAGGTCTAATAACGTTTGTGTTGGGTGTTGGTTTGCTCCGTCGCCCGCGTTAATAACAGGTACACCGTTAGAGAACTCAGAAGCTAGACGCGCTGCGCCTTCTTGAGGGTGGCGCATTACGTAAGCATCAACGTATGAAGAGATAACCTGTACTGAGTCCGCTAGCGTTTCGCCTTTCTTCGCTAGTGACGTGTTACCACCACTGTCGAAACCAATCACATCACCACCTATGCGTTGAATAGCCGTTTCAAAAGAGAGACGAGTTCGCGTTGAAGGTTCGAAGAAGCAGCTGGCAACAACTTTGTTCTTGATGAGTTCTGGGTTTGGTTCAGCCTTTAGCTGACCTGCCGTTTGAACAATTAATTCTAGCTCTTCACGAGAAAGCTCTGGAATTGAGATGATGTGCTTTTGATAGAGCGAATTCGCCATGATCTTCTTCCCCACAATAATGTATTGGCCATAAAAAAGCCCCCCATAATGGGAGGCTTTAAAAAAGTGCTGAAAAGCAGAATAGACGGCCTGGCAAGCATGCTAGCTTGCGAGCAATATTTGGTGTTTTCACAATTTTATTATGTGTTTTCACAATATCATTATGTTTTATCACAACATTGCTTGGCGTCATTTTCACTACTCTCAGACAAATTGCCGAGAATTATACGCTTTCAATTTGTGAGCGCAAGCGATTACATCAAGCTTTTGTTTACTTTCAGTATTCGCTATTGGCCCAGAGTCGCAACCATTACCGCTTTGATGGTATGCATGCGATTCTCTGCTTCATCAAATACAATTGAGTAATCCGATTCAAAGACTTCGTCAGTGACTTCTAAGCCGTTCATTCCATATTTGTCTGCAACTTGCTGGCCGATCACGGTTTCATTGTTGTGGAAAGCGGGCAGGCAATGCATGAATTTCACTTGAGGGTTACCTGTGAGCTTAATGACATCCATATTCACTTGGTAAGGTGTCATTACAGCAACACGTTCGTCCCAAGCTTCTGGCGCTTCACCCATAGAAACCCAAACATCGGTATAAAGGAAATCACAGCCTTTCACACCTTCGGCAACGTCTTCTGTCAGCGTGATTTTTGCACCAGTACTTTGCGCGATAGCTTGGCACTCTTCGACAAGGTGCTCTTCTGGCCAGAAGGCTTTTGGCGCGACAAGGCGAATATCCATGCCCATTTTCGCGGCACCCACTAACAGAGAGTTACCCATGTTGTTACGTGCATCACCAAGGTAAGCAAAGCTGATTTGGTGTAGATGTTTACCGCGACCATGCTCAAGCATAGTGAGGAAATCAGCCAAGATCTGAGTAGGGTGGAACTCATCGGTTAAGCCATTCCAAACCGGTACACCAGCATAAGCGCCTAGGTCTTCGACAATGCTTTGGCCAAACCCTCGGTATTCAATGCCATCGTACATGCGACCTAATACACGCGCCGTATCTTTCATTGATTCTTTCTGACCAATCTGAGAACCAGAAGGGCCTAAATAAGAGACTTGAGCGCCTTGATCAAAAGCAGCTACCTCAAAGGCACATCGAGTTCGAGTGGATGCTTTTTCAAAGATCAAAGCGATGTTTTTACCGTTAAGCTTTTTCTGCTCTGTACCTGCATACTTAGCTTTTTTAAGGTCGGCAGACAGGTCGAGTAAAAACTGAATCTCTTTAGGAGTAAAGTCGAGAAGTTTTAGAAAGTTACGATTGCGAAGATTAAATGCCATCTCTCGCTCCTTGCGTATATAGGATCAATGAAGAACTTAGTTAAACATAAAAATGCTATATTTGTGAATATTTATTTTATTAATTTGATAAAAAAGGCCAGTACAATGGTACTGGCCTAGATAAGTTAGTGTGTTCGCTTTATTGAGTTTTGTGGCTTAGATACCGTCTCTTTCGATAGGACAGCTCATGCAACGAGCGCCACCGCGACCACGACCTAGCTCATTGCCCGGAATCGTCAGAACTTCGATACCTGCTTTGTCGTATTTTTCATTGGTGTAAACATTACGCTCATAGCCGATAACCGTACCCGGTTTCACCGTCAGTACGTTGTTAGCGTCATTCCACTGCTCACGTTCAGCTTCGTAGTTATCACCACCGGTTGTGATGATCTTCAGTTGATCGAGATCCAGTGCGCCTTCAATCGCTGTTAGGTAGTTTTCAGCTTTCTCTACTCGCATTTCGCCATTTTCTTTTGGCGTTAAGCGCCAAGTATCTAGGTCTTTACGAACGATCTCTGGATAGACTGAGAATGTGTCGATATCCATGTGTGTCATTACCGTATCAAGGTGCATACAAGAGCGGTGCTTCGGTAAATCAATCGCAATCACTTCTTTAGCTTGACCTGACTTGAATAAACTCGCAGCTAGGTTTTCGACACCTTGTGGCTTGGTACGCTCTGAAATACCGATAAGAACAGCGCCTTTACCGATTACCAGTACATCACCACCTTCAATATTGGCGTTGTCGTAATGAAGATCTTCATCACCGAAGTACTTTATGAAATCTTGCCCCGCGAATACAGGGTGCCAGCGATATATTGCTCGCAAGTGATTCGTTTCTCGTTGACGAGCAGGCATCATCATCGGGTTAAGAGAGACACCGCCATAAACCCAGCAAGAAGTATCGCGGGTAAATAGATGGTTAGGTAGCGGTTCAATAACGAAATCAAGTGGGCGGTGCATCTTCGGTAGCATTGAAGAAGATTTAATAGGAAGCTCAGAGTAGGCTAAACCACCAAGTAGGATCGTCGCCAAGTGCTCATTGTCCATTTGAGCAAGGTACTCTCTTAAATCACGTGCGAATGTAGGGCCGTAACGGAAATCAGAGATTTGAGTATTAAGCAGCCACTCACGAGCTTGTGCTACAGCGAGTGTCTCAACCAGTAGATCATGCAGTAATAACACTTCAACGTCTTGGTTACGAAGTGTTGTCGCAAAGGCATCGTGTTCTTCACCTGCTGCTTCTACTGCAAGTACATCATCAAAGAGTAGCTCATGACAGTTAGAAGGGGTGAGGTGGGTGAGTGCCCTTTCAGGCCTATTTAGGAGAACTCGTCTTAATTGACCGACTTCGGAGCCAACGTACAGCTTACTCATTTTGCATCCTTACTATTAATCCAGCGTCTATTTATGACAAGCTTGTTCGTAATATGCAAGTTTTGAAACTTGTGTAAAGGTTATGTTATTTTGATATTTTTGGTTTTAAATGCTGAGTTGTTTGTGATTGTTAATATTAAAATCCAACTGAAAGGCTGAGTTCTGGAACAAACTTTTTGCGGATCTATGCTCTAATTTCAGTGATTTGATAATCCACTTTGCTTGGTGAACGTGATTTTTCATTCAAAATTTATGCAGTTACTTACTTATAAGTGAGGTTTTATGCATCGATGAAGTGTTCGGCAGTATGCATCTGATATGACTAACCACTCAATTTTGAAGGAGCAAGGCTAAAAGTAACAATAAAAATGAAATGCTAAAACACACGGTAGTTAATAATATGTTGAAAATTTGTTTCTGTGATTTTGATTTCACTTTTTAATTGATATCCCTTCTGTTATCTAGCGATAAACTTGCTCTTCTACACCTGATCTAGGTGGCTTTTCTAGGCGATCCGTGCCATATTTCGTGGCAATCAAATTTGATCTTTTCATAGTCAACACTCTGGAGCAGACACATGTCTCACGAAGATGAATATCTATCAGTAGCGGAATTAATTGAATTTCAAAAAGGAGAGACTCGCGACATCATTGAAGCACTAATCGAAGATGGTAGCGATCCTGAAGCTCTATACGATATCGAGCATCACCTATTCGCTGAAGATTTCGCAGTACTTGAGAAAGCCGTTGTTGAAGCATTCAAAATGGGCTTTGAAGTGCTTGAAGCTGAAGAGACAGAAGACGAAGATGGCAACAAGCTACTTTGTTGTGATGCAACGATGCAGTGTACTCTGAACGCAGAAGCGATTGATGAGCAAGTTGAGAAGCTTGTAAATCTTGCAGAGAAGTTTGACATTATCTACGACGGTTGGGGCACTTACTACGAAGGTGAAGATGCTATCTACCCTGACGAAGATGATGAAGACGAAGAGTAATCTCTCCCAGTTTTAAAGAATGCCAGCCTTGAGCTGGCATTTTTTTGTCCTCAGAAAAATAAATGTCTTTATATGCATTCATTCATTATAATGCGGTCAAAATTGATCTAGCTCAAGGAATGACATGCGGCTACCTCTCGATGGTCTTTGGCAAATTTCGCCACTGACGGATCTCTCTATCCCACAAGATGACATTACCTTTCCTGCACCATTAAGCTCAAAGCTCCCTAATAGCTTGAGTGAAGAGGAAATCGCAGAGCAAGAATGGCACCTGATGCATGACATCGAAGTGGATGATGCCATGTTGGCGTGCCCATTTGTTGAGCTAATCGTCGCAGGCGTTGACTACTTTGCAGAAGTGCGACTCAATGGCGTTGCCGTGTTTGACTGTGATGGCAGCGAAGCTGAATATCGTAAAGACATCCGCCCTTATATGCAGCCTGGTCGAAATCGTTTTGAGATCCTTTTCCTTGAAGAAGAGGAGAGCCTGTTGCTTGAAGAGGATATGGATGACTCTATCCCTTCACAGGTCGTCGCTAAATCAGATTCTCGGATTGGAATCTGGCAAGCTCCATATTTGCAGTTCGTTCGTAACGTCAAGCTTGAGCAAGTCGTCACCGAGCAAATCTGGCATCACGGTGGTGGCTGTGAGTTTAAAGTAGATGTTATCTATCAAACGCTAAAGCCAGGGTTAATATCGGCATCAATCAAGTTTAATGGTATGACTCTCGTGATGCCGATTGATGTGCGAGCAGAACATACGGGTGTTGTGTTTCAGGTTGAGGCTCCAATGGTATTTAACCTTGAGAAGCCCAACCCTAAGCATTTATATCAGTTAGAAGTGGAACTCGATGGGCAAAAAGAGAGTTCTTTCGTAGCCTTGAATCCAGCCTCTTGCGTGAGTAATTTTTTGCGTAGTTAGCGGTTATTTAATTAGCCCGTTACGTAAGGAATCAATTCGCTCACTTGCTTATCATCTGATGAACTGCCGACGCTAACCCTATTTCAAAAACACATTATAGCGTTTTGGCCATGACAACCTCACAAGCGTCATGGCCTGTTTCTCCCCAAGCTGAATCAAGGTGTTCAAAGCCCAATTTTTCGTAAAGTTTAACGGCAGCATTAAGGCATTCGGTCGTTTCTAGATACATATGTTGATAACCCAGTTCCTTAGCTTTCTCCATCGACATATTAACCAACCTCTTAGCTAAGCCTTTGCCTCTTGTTTCTGGCAAGAAGTACATCTTTTGCAGTTCACAGACTTCTGGCATACCTGCTAATGGTGCAAATCCACCACCACCGACAATCTTTCCATCAAGTTCAATTACCCAATACTGAGATCTTTCATTGTTATAAACGCTGAACATGTCTTCTAAGGTGGGATCTGCTACACCATAACCTTTATCTTCGGTTAGCCCATTCTCATAAGAGACTTGGCGAATTACATTGGCCACTACGGTGTTGTCTTGCTGTTGTAGGGGACGAACCACCACATCACTTGAAGCGTGGCTTTGTTGCAGTGCTTTAAGGTAGTGCTCGATTCCCCCCGAAACTTGTTGAGTTTCCGCTTCCGTTAAACGCTCAAGTACCGAGTCATAAAATTGATTTTGTTGATTGTGAAGTTTGGCAAGAGTGTTTATCCCTTGCTCTGTTACTGAAGCAACAACACTGCGCTTATCGTTGGGGTGTGGCGAGGTTTGGATTAACGAGTTCTTCGCTAGATTATTGACTGCTCTACTGGCGTTGGACTTATCAATATTGAGCTTATCCGCTAATTGATTCACGGTTAATGGCTGCTGCTCTAGTTCGATAAGCGTATGCGCTTGAATCGGAGGTAGGGCAATATCACCACAATCTTTGTCGAGCATTCCAAGCTGTCGAACGAGCTGACGTGATAATTCTCTAAGTTGTGCTGAAGTCATGTTGTCTCTCAATATGGTTGCGATATACAACTATAATTTAATTGCGCGCCGCAACTATGTCAACAATAAACTCTCTAGGTTAAGCGTGTTGGTGCAAACAAAACTGTGGCTGTGTTGTTTGGCTTTCTGCTTTTCGTAGCCAAACTTTCTCATGGAAGTAGTAAGCCACGGTATTCAAAGCGGGTTCTAACGTTGCCATCACACCACCAACAAAGGCATCGCCAGTCAATAAGTAGACAACGGTAAAGGCAACACTAAAGTGGATAGTAGCGAAGCTTGCTGTTTTTAATTTAGTCATCCACTGACGAGCTTTAAGCGCTGGAACTTGAGCCCAAGCCTTTTCATGAAAATAGAAGGCCACAGTATTCACAGAGGGCTCAATCATAGCGATTAAGCTACCAATTAAGATGTCGCCAGTTAGTACGTAAGCGACACTAAATGCGATAGTAAAATGTAATGCAGCAAAGGTTAGTGTCTTTTTCATGATAATTACTCAGTCGTTGTGTTGTTTCGATAGAACTATTATTGAGAATTATTATCATTAAATCTAATGGGAAGTTAAGATTGTTTTGATAGGCAAAAGCTATCAATAAGCTGGAGTGAGGTTGATTGGACTGGAACTTAGGGCACAAAAAAAGGCTGACCATGAAGGCCAACCTTTTTGTCTAGAGCGGGAGGTTCGAAACCTCCTCGTTCATTCAGTTTTAAAGAGCAGCGATTGTCGCTTTTTGCTCTTCTAGCTTAACAAGAGTTTCTTGGTAGCCTTCAAGCTTTTCACGCTCTTTCGCGATAACCGCTTCTGGTGCTTTAGCAACAAAACCTTCGTTACCTAGCTTACCTTCGATACGCTTAATCTCACCGTGAGTCTTCGCTACTTCTTTATCTAGACGAGCAAGCTCAGCATCTTTGTCGATAAGACCCGCCATTGGGATCATCAGCTCAGATTTGCCAACAAGTTTAGTTGCACAAGCTGGAGTCGCTTCGCCGTCGGCTAGAACTTTAATATCGTCTAGCTTAGCTAGAGAAGTAAGAACGATCTTATTTGCTTCGATACGAGCTGCATCTTTCTCATCAGCGACTTTGATCATTACTTCTAAGCCTTGGCTTGGTGCAATGTCGTATTCCGCACGTAGGTTACGGATAGCTGTGATGAAAGTTTTAACCCATTCGATGTCGTCAACGATCTCAGCATTGAAGTTAGCTTCATTAAACTGAGGAAGCGCTTGAGTCATGATGGTCTCGCCTTCAACGCCGTCTACTAGCGGCTTAACGCTTTGCCAGATAGATTCAGTGATGTAAGGAAGAACAGGGTGAGCAAGACGCAGAGTCTTCTCTAGAACCGTGATAAGCGTGTAACGAGTCGCTTGTTGTTGAGCTTCAGTACCCTTCCAAAGAACAGGTTTAGTTAGCTCTAGGTACCAGTCACAGAATTGGTTCCAGATGAATTCGTAAAGCGTGTTTGCTGCCATGTCTAGACGGTAGTTGTCTAGATGAGCGTTAAATTCTTTCGCTGCAACTTCAAACTGAGATTCAATCCACTTGTCTGCTAGAGAGAATTCCATGTTTGCACGGTCTTCAACAGACAGTGACATGCCACAATCGTGCTCTTCTGTGTTCATCAGTACGTAACGGCTTGCGTTCCATAGCTTGTTACAGAAGTTACGGTAACCTTCAAGACGCTTCATGTCCCAGTTGATGTCACGGCCAGTTGAAGCCATAGCAGCAAGAGTGAAACGCAGTGCATCAGTACCGTATGGTTCGATACCATCTTCGAAAGTCTTACGTGTTGCTTTTTCGATCTTAGCAGCCAGTTTAGGTTGCATCATGTTGCCACAACGCTTTTCTACTAGCTCTTCAAGGCCGATGCCGTCAATCATATCGATAGGGTCAAGTACGTTACCTTTCGATTTAGACATCTTGTCGCCGTTTTCATCACGGATAAGGCCCGTCATGTAAACTGTTTTGAAAGGTACTTGAGCCTTGCCGTCTTCGTCTTTCACGAAGTGCATGGTCATCATGATCATACGAGCAACCCAGAAGAAGATAATATCAAAACCAGATACTAGTACTTCTGAAGGGTGGAATGTTTTCATTGCTTCAGTATCTTCAGGCCAGCCTTGTGTGCCGAACGTCCAAAGTGCAGAAGAGAACCATGTATCAAGAACGTCGTTGTCTTGCTTAAGAACAATTACCGGTGAAAGGTTGTTCTTTTCACGAACTTCTTCTTCAGTGCGACCTACGTAAACTTTACCATCGTTGTCGTACCATGCTGGGATACGGTGGCCCCACCAAAGTTGACGAGAGATACACCAGTCTTGCACGTCACGCATCCACGCGAAGTACATGTTTTCGTACTGCTTAGGTACGAATTGGATCTCACCATCTTCAACGGCTTTAACAGCAGGAGCAGCAAGAGGCGCTGTACGCACGTACCATTGGTCCGTCAGCATTGGTTCGATAACCACACCACCACGGTCACCGTAAGGAACGGTTAGATCGTGATCTTTGATTTCTTCAAGTAGGCCTAGCTCTTCAAATTCAGCAACCGTTGCACGACGAGCTGCAAAGCGCTCCATACCTTGGTATTTTTCTGGAAGCTCTGTTGAGTACACATCGCTTTCTTCACCGTTCGTTGTGAAGATTTCAGCCGCATCACGGATATCACCGTTGAACGTTAGGATGTTGATCATTGGTAGGCTATGGCGCTTGCCCACTTCGTAATCGTTAAAGTCATGAGCTGGCGTGATTTTCACACAACCCGTGCCTTTATCCATGTCAGCGTGCTCATCACCTACGATAGGGATAAGACGATTTACGATAGGAAGCAGGATTTCTTTGCCGATAAGATCTTTGTAGCGAGGATCTTCAGGGTTAACTGCAACGCCTGTATCACCAAGCATGGTTTCAGGACGTGTAGTTGCAACGACAATGTAGTCTTTGCCATCAGCGGTTTTAACACCATTCGCTAGTGGGTAGCGGAAGTGCCACATGAAACCTTTTTTGTCTTTGTTTTCAACTTCAAGATCAGAAATTGCAGTGTGCAGTTTAGGATCCCAGTTTACTAGACGCTTACCACGATAGATTAGGTCTTCTTCGTATAGGCGAACAAATACTTCTTGAGTCGCAGCCGATAGGCCGTCATCCATAGTGAATCGCTCACGATCCCAGTCTACAGATGCACCAAGACGACGAAGTTGTTGAGTGATCGTGCCACCAGATTCGCCTTTCCATTCCCAGATCTTGTCGATGAAAGCTTCACGGCCGTAGTCGTGTTTTGTTTTGCCTTCTTCAGCAGCGATCTTACGCTCAACAACCATTTGAGTTGCGATACCAGCGTGGTCAGTACCCACTTGCCAAAGCGTGTTTTTGCCTTTCATACGTTGAGCACGGATAAGCGTATCCATGATCGTATCTTGGAACGCGTGACCCATGTGTAGGCTACCAGTGACGTTCGGTGGCGGGATCATGATGCTGTAAGCTTCTTTTGATGTGTCACCGTGTGGCTTAAAGTAGCCTTTCTCTTCCCAAGTCTTATACAGAGCTTGTTCGATTGATGTTGGGTTGTATGTCTTTTCCATAGTGCTCTTATAACGGATACTGTGAATGGTTAATCGTGGTCAAACTTCATAAGTGAAGCTTCTTGAATCTAAATCCAAAGATAGCTTTAACTATGAGGTTTGACTATGGATGTTGAATCTCGATAGTTTGTAGCTGATATCCAGCCTGACGGTAAATTTTATACCTTTCTCGAGCGAGTTGCTTAGCTTTTTCTTCGCAAGGAACGAAGTCTATCACCTGAGCAAAGGCGTTCGCAAAGGTTGTATGATTATCGGCCAGATTTATTACCAATTGGCGGTTCCAATTAGGTTTGACTCCTTGATGGCCTATCTCAATATTCGTTGAATATTTTGGACCTTCGCCAACCAAGTTGTGCGCGATAAATTCAGTAGGCTCTACCTGCCAAAAAACTTCAGCGATACGCTCAGCATGAACTTTATCGTTACAGTTGAGATAAAGTTTAGCGCGTTGTTTTGCAAAATGCTGAGCAAGAAACAACACGTAGTGAGCAAAACCCTCTTCGCCGGCTTGTGGGCTGTCTGAAGACACAATGTAAAATGTGGCAGTCTGCATACTGAATACTCGAACTTGGAATCGTGGAAACCAATCATACTTGGTCAACAGGAGCTAGCAAATAACGCTTATTAAAAAAGGGCCCGTAGGCCCTTTCTATTATTTTGAAGATTGCTCTTCAGTCTCATGGCCGCTGCGGTTCAATAAGAATTGGACAAGCATTGAGACAGGACGACCTGTCGAGCCTTTCGCTGCGCCTGACTTCCAAGCTGTGCCGGCACTGTCAATGTGTGCCCAGTGGTACTTTTTAGCAAATTTAGATAAGAAACATGCTGCTGTGATTGTACCAGCAGGTCGGCCACCGATATTTGCCATATCTGCAAATGGACTCGTTAGTTGCTCATGGTATTCATCGGCCATTGGCATGCGCCATGCTCTGTCACTTGCTTGCTCAGAAGCATTCACTAACTCGTGAGATAGTGGGTTGTGATTAGACAGTACAGCACTGATGTGGTGACCTAACGCCATCACACACGCGCCAGTGAGTGTTGCTACATCGACAACACAGTCTGGTTCAAAGCGTTCAACGTAAGTAAGCGCATCACATAGAACCAAGCGACCTTCAGCATCCGTGTTTAACACTTCAACTGTTTGGCCTGACATGGTCGTTAGGATATCACCTGGGCGGTAAGCATTGCTGCCTGGCATGTTTTCACAACCTGCTAGGATACCAACTACATTAATCGGTAGGTTCAGTTTAGCTAGTGCCTTCATTGTACCGAATACAGAAGCCGCACCACACATGTCGTACTTCATCTCATCCATACCTTCACCAGGCTTAAGCGAAATACCGCCTGAATCGAAAGTAAGACCTTTACCGACTAGAACAATCGGTTTTGCATCTGGGTCAGCAGCACCTTTATATTCCATGATAGACATCATAGATTCGTTCTTAGAACCACGGCCTACCGCTAAGTATGAAGTCATACCCAGCTTTTCCATCTCTTCTTCGCCAATGATCTTAGTTTTCACTGTCTCGTAATCATCGGCCAAGCGACGAGCTTGAGAAGCAAGGTAAGCAGGATTTGCGATGTTAGGTGGCATGTTGCCTAAATCTTTAGACGCTTTCACACCTGAAGCAATCGCAAGACCGTGAGAGATTGCTTTCTCACCAAGGCTCAATTCACGACGAGTTGGTACGTTGAATACCAGTTTACGTAGTGGACGACGAGTCTCTGGTTTATTACTCTTGAATTGATCAAAAGTGTAAAGGCCATCTTTAGTCGCTTCTACTGCTTGGCGAACTTTCCAGTAAGTATCACGACCTTTAACGTGCAGTTCAGTCAGGAAACATACTGCTTCCATAGAACCCGTTTCGTTTAGTGTGCTGATGGTTTTTTGGATAATTTCTTTATATTGACGCTCGCCTAGCTCACGTTCTTTACCGCAGCCTACAAGCAGAACACGTTCTGAAAGTACACCAGGTACTTGATGCAGTAGTAGCATCTGGCCAGGTTTACCCTCTAGATCACCGCGACGAAGCAGTGAACTAATATAGCCATCGCTAATCTTATCTAACTGCTCGGCTACTGGAGAAAGGCGGCGCGGTTCGAATACACCGACAACGATACATGCGCTGCGCTGTTTCTCTGGGCTGCCACTTTTTACACTGAACTCCATGCGTACTCCTACATCCTGAAGACAAATCGAACTAAATGTTGGATAATGGGTTCTTACTTGTTGGATCCTATAATGGAACTGACCTTAAAGAAGAACGTTAACACTTAGCTAAAAATTTAAAAAATAAAAGGTTCAACGGGAAATTATAGTGATTCAATCAAAAAAACAAGTTTTGTATAGGTAATTTGAGCGTGATTATTGTTAGATATTTGATCCGAGAGACAATCAAGAGCCAATTTGCGATATTTTTTGTTCTCTTTCTCGTGTTTCTCAGCCAAAAGTTCATCAGTGTTTTAGCCGACGCCTCTGATGGTGATATTCCAGCAAGCCTTGTATTATCGATCGTGGGTCTAAATATGCCAGCGATGGGGCTCTTGATGCTTCCACTTAGTATCTATATTGGCATTTTGCTGACTTTTGGCCGCCTTTATGCCGAAAGTGAGATTGTGGTGATGAATGCTACGGGTATTGGCAATAAATTCCTCATCCAATCAGCACTTTATCTGGCGTTGATTACCGCAACTGTCGCTGCTTTTAACTCCTTTTGGCTGTCTCCGTGGTCACAAGATAAAGTAGAACAAATGTATGAGGAAGTGGCTGCAGAGAACAGCGTCGATTTACTACCCAAAGGCAAATTTGCAAGGACTCCCGATGGTTCTTCAGTTGTGTTTATAGAGGGTATCGATGGTAATCAATTAGACAATGTGTTCGTTTCTCAAATGCGACCTCGTGACTCAGTGCTTCCTAGTGTGATGTTCTCTAAGTCGGGAGACGTAAAAGAATTGAGCGATGGCCGCCAAGTTATTGTGATGTACGATGGTACTCGTCATGAAGGAGTGCCTTCTCGCCTTGATTATAGAGTGACGCACTTTGAAGAGTATGAAGGCTTAATTGGTCAGCGTGAAGTAGAGAAGAAAGGTCGAGAGTGGGAAGCGATTCCAACTATTGATCTTATTGGAAATCAAGATAATCGTGCCAAGGCTGAATTGCAGTGGCGCATGTCACTGGTGTTGTGTATCCCATTGTTGACTATGCTCGTTGTACCGCTGTCAGCAGTTAATCCACGACAAGGTCGTTTTGCAAAAATAGGTCCGGCAATCCTGATTTATTTGACTTACTTCTTGGCAATCAGTGCAACCAAATCTTCAATTGAAGAAGGGGACATTCCTGCTGCAATAGGCATGTGGCCAATCAATGCATTATTATTGTTTGTCGCGATTGGTGCCAACTTTATGGATAGTGTGCCGGTTAGGCGTTTGAAAGAAAAATTCAAGAATAAGAGGTTGGCTTAAGCCGTGTTTAAGATTCTCGATTTATATATAGGCAGAACCATCATCGCGACCACGTCACTGGTATTGGTGACGTTTGTCGGTCTCTCTGGAATTATCAAGTACGTTGAGCAATTGCGGAAGGTAGGTCGTGGTACATACGATCTATTACAAGCGTTGTATTTCGTTTTATTGAGTATTCCTCGTGATATCGAAATGTTCTTCCCAATGGCGGCATTGCTTGGTGCATTGATTGGGCTTGGTATGCTTGCTGCGAGTTCTGAGCTTGTGGTTATGCAAGCCGCGGGTTTCTCTAAGTTAGATATTGGTTTATCGGTACTTAAGACTGCGATTCCGTTAATGGTGATAGTGACATTACTTGGGCAGTGGGGAGCCCCGCAAGCGCAGAAGATGGCTCGTGACTTAAGAACCATCTCGGTTGCTGGTGGTAGTATTATCTCTACTCAAAGCGGTGTTTGGGCTCGAGATGCCAATGACTTCATTTTCATTGTTAAAATAGACGATGATAAGCTCTATGGTTTGAACATGTGGCGCTATGATGAGAACAAGGCTCTGAAAACGGCCATATATTCAAAAGAAGTCGATTACGTTGGAGACAACGTTTGGACAATGCGCGATGTTGAGGTCACCTCTTTTGAGAATGAAATTCAGGTCACTAAAGAGAGTTTACCGACTTTCTCTTGGGAAACATCGTTAGCTCCAGACAAACTCGCGATAGTGACGGTGAAACCGGAAGAGCTTTCGTTAAGTGGCTTGTATGATTATGTTTCTTATCTCAAAGCATCAGAGCAAGATGCTGCACGTTATGAGCTAGCTTTGTGGAGGAAGATTACTCAACCTATTTCGATAGCGGTCATGATGTTGATGGCGTTGTCGTTTATCTTTGGTCCTCTACGTAGCGTGACCATGGGTGCAAGGATTCTCTCTGGTGTAATTGCTGGCTTTACTTTCTATATATCCAGCGAGTTCTTTGGGCCAATCAGCTTGGTTTATCAAATACCACCTGCCTTTGGTGCGATAGCCCCTAGCGTGGTGTTCTTCGGAATTGCCATCATGCTTTTGAGGCGGAAACTATAAATAGAAGAAAGGAAGGCATTGCGCCTTCCTTTTTTGATCTTGCTTTAAGTTCGCTTAATTGCGTTATTGTGCTTTTGGCAACACAACGACTTCGGTCTTTGCCCAGATATCGTGAAAGCCACGTTTCTGAGGATCGAATGGAACACATAAGTTTGCAAGTCCAAACCCCGATGTACCTAAACGTATTAGCGCTTGAGTTATTGTGATCGCAGAGCCATCTTTGTTTTGAACTCGTAGCTTCCAAGCTCTCATCCCCAGAGTTTGACCTGCTCTGGTCCAGAAGAAGACAAAGAAGTAAATCCAAACGACGACCAAGTAAAAAGTATACGCAGGGCTCCAAATCGGATGATTAGTCAAGAAGTCACTGACATCGGCATACCCGCTATGGTTAAAAATACCAAGAGCCATGAGTGCGTGCAGTAGAGCAACAATGATGCCGGCAGCCATCATTTCAATAGCGATTACAATGAGTGCGTCATAGAACAAGGCACCAAATCGGCGCATTACCCCAGCTGGTGGCAGAGTGTTTGTTGATGTCATGGTGTTATTACTTCTTTAAAAATTGAGGCGTCAGAATATAGTTTAAGGCTTGGCCTGAAAAGAGACATGACGCACAGCTTATGACTTAGTGGCGAAATTATCGGCAAACACACATGAATTCAAGTTTTTATACTTGCCACATCAGTTCGCATACGTATAATGCCAAACATCGACAGGGCAATGCCCCAAGATAATGCCGGTATGGTGAAATTGGTATACACGACGGATTCAAAATCCGTTGCCTTCGGGCGTGGCGGTTCAAGTCCGCCTACCGGTACCATATTTAAATAACAAAGCCTCGACTCAAGTCGGGGCTTTGTTATTTCTGAATCCCCAAAAAGAAAAAAGCGCGAGGGGTATGCCTCGCGCAAACTACTACATGGTGATAGTAGGAACAGTCTATAGAGCTGTGAACAAGGTTTTCTGTGTATTTGGAGTCCACTCGGCTTGTGATACGTGTGGTACGTTTACTAGGTAACGTAAACCTTGATATGTCACTACTTCACTTTCCTCATAAGCAACGTTTAGCGTCCAATTGGTTGCTGGGTCGGCATTAGTCCAAAGGCTAGAGGTTGAAGATGGCGCCCAGTCTTGTTGTGCAACGTGTGTCGTTACGGCTTTGTAAACGGTGCCTGAGTGAGTGACGTAATCGCCAGCTGCGTATGCGTTGCCAACTTGCCAAACCGGAGTGTAGTTATCCATGGTGTCGAAGACATATCCTGCTTCTTGAGCTATTTGAATGAACTTAGCTAACTTAGGTAAATTTTTGGTTGCTCCCATACCACGTTTACCATCTTCAAATAAGAATTCATGCGTTAACACGATCACTTTGTCTGCGTGTAACGGCGTACCACAAGGAAATTCTTGTGCTTTGGAGTTGATAGGATTAATGGTAGTTGGTGCACAACTATTAAGCGCTGCATTAACATAGGTAAGGAATGGTTTTGCTTCTGTTAAGCTGTTTGCTGGCATCGCTATGCCCCAGTTCTCAGGTGCCCAGTCTAAGTCCCAACCATGGGTTTGGTATCCATTATTCGCTAAGATGTTTTGCACTTCAATCGAGGCCTTAACACTGTTTGAAGGGTTTTCAGTGTCACAGAAGTAACCAGGCTCCCAAGGTTTAAAATCATCAGATGTTGCACATAAACCATCTGCCTTAAAGTTCTTTGTTACACGCCAGCCATTGGTGTAAGGCAGTCGAGCAAATTCCTCTCCACGATAGTTTGGATAGCTGTTGATACTTGGTAAGTATCGTTCTAACACGGCTAAGTTTTCGGTAAAAGTACCCGCATCATGAGCAGGATTTTGGTAAGAGTTGATTTGATGATCGCCGGTTGAATTACACTCTGCGCCACTGTTAGGGCCAAACTCTTCAACACAGTTATGAATCATGTGTGCGTAACTGTGGTTAGCCACGATATGCCCCGTATCAAGAGCAAGCTTTAAGGCCTCTAAAGCACGATCTTCATTTTCATCACCAATGCCATCTAAATGCCAAGCATTAAAATAAAAAGTACCTTTAATACCTTGTTCATTCATCACATTAATTACATCGATAGATGCATTAATAGGGCCGTCATCGAAGGTTAAATATATGGTACCTTTTGGTGCTTCTTGGGCATGAGAAAATTGAGATAGGGCAGTGCCTAAAAGTGTAATTATAGCCAGTTTATTTAATTTCATTTTATATTCCTTAGTAGAAATTAATTATGACGTTGTCAGAAATAATATATTGATAGTTATAAATATAGGTTGATGCTTTTAATTTCTTTCTGGCTTTTATCCTAGACCTAAATAATTAATAAAAAATAGGCCGTATTTTCTAAAGTGGGATTCAGTTCACGAACAATGCAACCGGTTGCGCTTTTTTGTGTTGGTTATTTTTGCTACAATTTTTGCAGGTTGAAATTTACACAATGGGAGTAAGGCTATGAAAAAGATCCTTTTATGCTGTAGCGCAGGAATGTCGACCAGCATGCTGGTTAAGAAAATGGAGCAAGCAGCTGAAAAGCAAGGAATTGTATGTGAGATTAACGCTTTGTCTGTGAACGCGTTCGATGAGGCTATCAAAGAGTACGATGTTTGCTTACTTGGTCCTCAGGTTCGTTTCCAGCTAGAAGAACTGCGTAAAATCGCACAAGAGCATGGTAAAAATATAGAAGCGATTTCCCCCCAGGCTTATGGAATGATGAAAGGGGAAGAAGTACTACAGCAAGCTTTAGAACTGATTAACTAATTCAATAATTTTAAATGTAAATATAAATAAGAGTACCACTGAATATTAATGTTTGGTGCGGGATTATTTTGTCTGAAAATAAGGATGGACTCTATGAAGCTTTATGATGCGATTATAGGAATCGTCGAAAAGCATATAGCCCCAATAGCGGCTAAAGTGGGTAATCAGCCCCATGTTAGAGCAATGAGAGACGGGTTTATTGTGGCAATGCCGTTTATTATTGTCGGTAGCTTTATTTTGATTTTTGCTTTCCCCCCATTTGAAGAGGGTACCTCGTTTACTTTAGGTCAAATATGGTTGGACTTTGCGACGACGCATTTCGATACTATTATGATGCCGTTTAATATGTCGATGGGGATAATGACCATATTTGTCTCGCTTGGGGTCGCCTATAGCTTGGCTAAAGCGTACAAAATGGATGGGATCACCAGCGCAGTATTATCGCTCATGAGCTTTTTATTAGTTGCTGCACCTGCAAAAGATGGTGCCTTGGCGATGAAGCACATGGGTGGTACCGGTATCTTTACTGCTGTCATGTGTGCTTTCTTCTCGGTAGAACTCTACCGCTTTATGAAGAAGCATAACATTACGATTCGTATGCCAGAGCAGGTCCCACCTGCAATCGCTCGTTCTTTTGAAGTTCTTTTACCTGTCTTAGCGATTTTCATTACGTTATATCCATTAAGTATTTTTGTTCAGATTCAATACGACATGCTGATCCCAGATGCGGTGATGGCAATGTTTAAACCACTGATCAGTGCTTCAAATACCTTACCAGCGATCATCGGCGCGCTGCTTGTTTGCCAATTGTTATGGTTTGCAGGCATTCACGGTGCAGCGATCGTTGTTGGACTATTGTCTCCAATCTTCCTTACAAACATTAGCGTCAACATCGATGCGTTTGTTGCCGGTCAACCAATTCCAAATGTATTTACTCAGCCCTTCTGGGATTTCTACATCTTCATTGGTGGTTCGGGTGCAACTCTAGCGCTAGTCTTGTTGATGTCTTTCAGCCGTTCAGCGCACCTCAAAAGTATAGGTCGCATGAGTGCGGTGCCGGGTTTCTTCCAAATCAATGAACCGGTGATCTTTGGTAGCCCAATTGTGATGAACCCAATTTTGTTTATTCCATTCGTTTTCGCGCCAATCTTAAACGCAACCATCGCTTATTTTGCGATACATCTTGGTTTTGTTGGTATGGGGGTGGCGACAACACCTTGGACAACCCCTGCAATCATAGGGGCCTCATGGGGTAGTGGTTGGACGTTCTCACCAGTGTTGTTGGTTATTGCTCTTCTTATTCTCGACCTCTTCATTTATTTACCTTTCTTCAAAATGTTCGAGAAACAGGTGCTGGAGCAAGAGCTACCAACTAATAAAGAAACGAAAAATGCAGAAAAACCAACAGGCGAAGGCGTGACAGCCTAATGATTATTTGGGCTGTCATTTGGCAGCCCTCCTTTCTGGAGAGAAGATATGGAACAAGAATTAGTGGTAATGGAAATTATCTGTAATGCGGGCGAGGCCAGAAGCTTAAGCTATGAAGCATTGCGTCTATCTAGAGAAAAAGATTTTGCAACGGCTGAAGAAAAGCTATCCCAAGCAAGAGAATGTATTAACAAGGCGCATTTGGTTCAAACTCAACTAATTGAAGAAGATCAGGGAGAAGGCAAAGTGCCAATGACCTTAGTGATGGTACATGCTCAAGATCACTTAATGACCACAATATTGGCTCAAGAAATGGCCGTTGAAATCGTCGCATTGAACAAGCAACTTGCAGAGAAGTAGGGAAGCAATTATGTCGAGAGATGCAATCAAACTTGCCATCATTGGTGGTGGTAGTAGCTATACACCAGAACTCGTTGAGGGCGTTATCAAGCGCTTGGAATTTCTACCAGTGAAACAAATGCACTTTGTTGATATCGAAGTGGGGGCAGAGAAGCTCGAAATCATCAAAGGGTTAGCTCAGCGTATGGTTGACAAGGCTGGCGCCGATATTGAAATCAAAGCGGGATTTGATCGTCGAGAAGCCATCAAAGGTGCTGACTTTGTAATGACTCAATTTAGAGTAGGAGGCTTAGCTGCACGAGCTAATGACGAACGTATCCCTATCAAGTATGACGTTATCGGTCAAGAAACCACTGGGCCAGGTGGCTTTGCCAAAGCACTACGAACCATCCCTGTGATTCTCGATATTTGTAAAGACATTGAAGAGTTAGCGCCAAATGCATGGATGCTGAATTTCACAAACCCAGCAGGCTTAGTTTCTGAAGCAGTGAGTAAACACTCCAAAGTGAAGAGTCTTGGCTTGTGCAATGTACCAGTCTCGATGGAGATGATGATCGCTGAAATGATGGATTGTGAGCCAAAAGAGTTGCAGCTTGAGTTCGCAGGTTTGAATCACTTGGTATGGGTACACAAAGCATGGCTTAGAGGGGACGATATTACTCAAACTGTGTTGGAAAAAGTCGGAGATGGTGCCAACTTCAGTATGAAAAATATTTGGGAAGAGCCATGGGACCCTGCTTTTCTTAAAGCTTTAGGTGCTATTCCTTGTCCTTACCATCGCTATTTTTATCAGACCGACGCTATGTTAGCAGAAGAAAAAAAGAGTGCTAGGGAGCAAGGTACTCGTGCTGAACAAGTCATGGAAACAGAATCAGCCCTTTTTAAGTTGTATCAAGACCCTAATTTGGACCATAAACCGAAGGAACTCGAGGAGCGAGGCGGAGCTTATTATTCCGACGCGTCATTGAACCTAGTTGATTCGATTTATAACAACCGCAACAGTATTCACGTCGTTAACGTGTTAAATAATGGGGCCATTAACAGTTTGTCAGATAGTGCTGTGATTGAGTGTAGTGCAGTGATTGGTAGTTGGGGGGCAAAACCACTCGCGGTAGGGGAGCTATCTAACAACATCAAAGGTTTGCTCTATCAAGTGAAGGCTTATGAACAATTGGCGATTGAAGCCGCCGTTGAAGGCAGTTATGACAAAGCACTTATGGCGTTGACCAATAATCCGTTAGTGCCTGATATTGGTCGAGCGAAATCCATTTTGGATGACATATTGAGAGTCAATGCGTCATACCTTCCTCAATTCAAATTAACAACGTTATAGATAAGGCTGTATCGTCATGAAAGTGATTTTTAACGCAGATGACTTTGGCTTAACGTCAGGAGTAAATATTGGAATCATCAAAGCACACCAGCAAGGCGTTGTTAACTCGACCACTATGATGGTAGGCATGGATGCAGAGAAGCATGCTGTTGAGTTGGCGAAACAAAATCCAGATTTAAAAATTGGTGTGCATCTGCGTTTTACAGCGGGGGCTCCAATAACGGGGCACCCTAATCTTACTAACAATAAGGAGGAGTTTGTTAATTACGCTGACCTGTGGAAGAAACAAGATTTCGATGCCAAGGTAGTGTATGAAGAAGCTGAAAGTCAGGTAGAGCATTTCCTTGCTTTAGGTTTATCCCTGAGTCATCTCGACAGCCACCATCATGCACACACACACCCTCAATTACTGCCCGTAATTAGAGAGCTTGCTGCAAAGTATCGAGTGCCTTTACGCGGGAGTGGACTATGCCATGAAAGTAATTCTACTCGATATTTCTTTACTGATGAGTTTTACGACCAGGGCGTGAATTTAGATGGACTAATGAGGAACTTGCTCAGACTAAAGGCTCGATACGATATTGTCGAAGTGATGTGCCATCCTGCAGAAATCGATAAATCTCTAATACATAAAAGTGGTTACGCATTACAGCGAGAGTTAGAGCTACAAGTACTGACCTCTTCGATACTTAAACAGGAACTTCTTCAGTGTGGTATCGCAGTCACGGATTACTCTGCACTTAGTTCTTCTTACCAAGTCGTCAGTGTATGATTTAGGCTGCCAGCGTCGACCCCCTATAATCACCTTACGATTTGCTGGTGGCCGCTTTATTTTTGGTCTCCCTTTTCAATAAAACAAGTAGTTGGATTAAGTAGTCATATGGCAAGGATTAAAGATGTCGCCGAACTCGCCGGAGTAAATCGCTCTACCGTTTCTCGTATTATTAATGGGGAGGGTAAGTTTCGAGACGAGACAAGAAAAAAAGTCGAAGCGGCCATGGCACAGCTCAATTATCGCCCAAGTGCTATTGCTCGCTCTCTCGCTACTTCATCAAGCAACATGGTTGGCTTGTTAGTGACCTACTATACAGGTGGGTTCTTTGGGGAGATGATGGAGCAAGTTCAAACTGAATTAGACACCCATGAAAAGTTCCTGATTACCGCGCAAGGCCATCATTCTGCAGATGGTGAGCGAGAGGCGATTCAACGTTTTCATGATCTTCGCTGTGATGGGTATGTGCTCCATAGTCGCTACCTTTCTGATGATGATTTACGTGAGCTTGCCAAGTTGCCGACACCATTTGTATTGCTAGATCGCCATGTAGAAGGTATTGAAGAACGATGTGTTACATTTAATCATTATGGTGCGAGTCGTATTGCTGTAGAGCACCTTATAACAAGTGGTCACAGAAACATTGCTTGTATTATGGGACCTTCACAACGGCATAATAGTTTGCTGAGGAAGCTTGGTTATGTCGATGCAATGACAAGCGCAGGGATTGATATTGATGAGAGCTGGTGTGAAGAAGGGGATTACGGACGTCAAAGTGGTTACGATGCAATGGCTGCTATATATAGACGACATCAAGAAATGACCGCCCTTTTTTCTTGTAGTGAGGAGATGACGGTTGGCGCTATGCAATTTCTACATGAACATAAAATTCCGGTCCCAGAGAAAATTTCGATGGTGAGCTTTGATAGTGTTGATTTATGTGAAAGCCTTTATCCAACGGTATCAGCAGTACATTTCCCTATCAGTGATATGGCTAGAGCCGCAGTACAAACACTTATGGGGCTAGTAAAGGATCAGCAATTAGAGAACAAGCTGCTCTTTGAAACTCATTTAAAAATACGCAAAGCAGAGAGGCCCATATAGCTTCTATTTAAAGCCATACTGCACACCATCTACATGGTGTGTTTATTGATGAATTCGTTTACAAAATCTATTATTAAAAGATTATAAAGAAAAGTCAGTAGTGGAAAAGTGGCAGAAATTAAACTTACAGTAGATCGCATCCAGCCCGGCCTAAATATACGACTCCCCCTAAAATGGAATGAACACCCATTTTTATTCAACAGCTTCAAAATAAAAGATGACGCTCAAGTGAAAATAATTCGGCATCTTGGAATTAAGCATGTCTATATAAATCTAAGTCAAAGCGATACTGCACCTTTACCTTCTAATCACGAGATAGAGAAAGGGGCCGATTCAGATCTACAGATAAGCCTTGAAACTGAAAGGATGTGGAAAGATAAGCATGAACGTATCGAAACCCTAAGCACTTACCGTCGTAGAGTCAGTCATTGTGAGGAAGAATTGTCGCAAGCATCCTCAATAATGATTGATTTACCATAAATTTCGTTGTGCGAACTAAATGGGGGAGGTTGTACTCATCCTGTCCAGGTTTTGGTTGTGTGAGTGTCATGTGAATACTCGAAAGTTAAGCCGATACATCTAGATCTAGTTGCTGACAACCTGAGAACAAAATAGGTACCTGTAGATCTAAGTAAGTATCAGTAACCTTCACGCTTTCAAAATTCGTTGCCTTCGGGCATGGCGGTTCAAGCCTGCCTAGCGGTACCATATTTAGATGACAAAGCCTCGACTCAAGTCGGGGCTTTGTTGTATCTGGAGAGCAGAAAACGTTGCCTTCGTGGAGGTGGCAGGAATGCCTGTCCAATCAGTCAGTTATTATTGTGCCATTCCAAAATATTACCGTTTCCGTTCGTAATGCGATTCCTTAGTAAATTAATTATCTTAAATCAGAATGTTATCTGTCATTCTCACGTCTATTGTCTATGTTTAAAGGACTAATAGAGGAGAAACATATGCTGACAGTAACCCCTTACTTGTTTTTTGATGGTCGTTGTAGTGAAGCGTTAGATTTTTATCATAAATGCTTTGGTGGTGTTGTTTTATCGAAGCAACTCTTTAGTGATGCTCCTCAGGTAATAGAGGGGGCACAACCTAGTTGGGTTATGCACGCTGAGTTCGAAGCATTTGGTATGAAGCTCATGATGTCTGATGGCGTTAAAGCTAAAGAACTTGAAGGGAACAATCTGGCACTTTCCTTGGTTACCGAGGATACCGCGACTCAAGAGAAAATTTTTGAGAAGCTTAAACAAGGAGGGCGAATAATGACGCCACTCGCAGATACGTTTTGGGGCGCTAGATTTGGTAAAGTGGAAGATAAGTTCGGTATTCGTTGGATGGTGCATTGTGATTCTTTAAGTTGAACCTGTGAAATTGGATAGTGAAATTCCCGTGTGGTTTTATTAGAATTATAAATATAGATTATTAATCAATATTATATAAATATGGGCAGCATAAAGATTACTGTAGATCGCATCCAGCCCGGCCTACACATACGACTCCCCCTAAAATGGAACGAACACCCATTTTTATTCAACAGCTTCAAAATAAAAGATGACGCTCAAGTGAAAATAATTCGGCATCTTGGGATTAAGCATGTCTATATAAATCTAAGTCAAAGCGATACTGCACCTTTACCTTCTAATCACGAGATAGATAAAGGGGCCGATTCAGATCTACAGATAAGCCTTGAAACTGAAAGGATGTGGAAAGATAAGCATGAACGTATCGAAACCCTAAGCTCTTACCGTCGTAGAGTCAGTCATTGTGAGAAAGAGTTCGAGCGCTCGCTTGCTCGAATGCGTTCAGTAATGACAAAAATTCGTAACCGACCTATAGATGCGGTAGGAGAGGTTAAAAGTCTAGTTGATGATATTGTTGAAATACTGGCAAGTGATGATAGCGTTACCTTACATCTTATGAATGCTAAAGCTGACTTTGAAGACATTTACTTTCATACATTAAATGTCTCTGTCGTTGCGTTAATGATAGGTAAAGCTAAAGGCTACAATACTCAACAATTGAAAGCGCTTTCTTTTGCTGCTTTGTTCCATGATGTAGGAAAGATCAAAATACCAGCTGCAATACTTAGAAAGCAGAGTACGCTGACAGCACCGGAAGAGAATTACCTAAAACTTCATACGAAATATGGTGCTGATATTGTCTCTGGAATTGATGACTTTCCTGAAAGTGCCAAAAAAGTAATCGTTCAACATCATGAAATGAATGATGGCTCTGGTTATCCTGAAGGCTTAAAAGAAGAAGAGATAGATGAACTAACCAAAATAGTTTCAGTGGCTAACGCATTCGATAATCTTTGTCATGGTAAAGCGCAATCTCAACAAATGATCCCATACTTGGCATTGTCCCACTTATATCAGAACTGCAAACATCTATATAGTCAGGATAATTTGAGTCTATTGGTTAAGTTCATGGGAGTCTATCCGCCGGGTACTGTCGTGCAGCTTTCCAATGAATCAATTGGAATCGTGATTTCGGTTAATGCCAAACATATGCTTTATCCGAACGTACTGATCTATGATCCTAGCGTTCCAAGAACCCAAGCCCCGATCATTGACCTATTTACTAAAGAGATAAAAATTGTCAATGCAGTTCATCCAAGCAAGTTACCGGAGCAAGTTAGAGAATATCTAAACCCTAGGGCTCGTTTATCTTACTTTTTTGATAATGGTGAGTAGTTATCCACAGGTTCTTGTGGGTAGTTTGTTCGAAACTTGGGTTGAAAGTTGTATAAATAAGCCCTTGGTTGAAATGTCTTCACTTAACCTCTTTTTTAAATAAAAAACGTATTTAATGCTTGCCAATGAGAGCTGCATCTCTATAATGCCGCCTCACTGACACGGCAGACGCCATAAGGCTTCAGCGAAGAATGTTAGTAAGGCAACTAGCTTTAAGCGATGATTCGCTTTTACTTTTTAAAAGTAGAAATTAATTCCGAATAAGTGTTTGACACTGAGAATTAAAACGCTAGAATGGCCGCCTCTTCCGAAGTGAT